>NZ_CP166783.1:0-145000 GCF_059695695.1 Pseudomonas sp. LBUM1670
GTGTCAGTGGAACTTTGGCAGCAGTGCGTGGAGCTTTTGCGCGATGAGCTGCCTGCCCAACAATTCAACACTTGGATCCGTCCACTACAGGTCGAAGCCGAAGGCGACGAGTTGCGTGTCTACGCGCCGAATCGTTTTGTTCTCGACTGGGTCAATGAAAAGTACCTGGGCCGCGTCCTTGAACTGCTTGATGAGCACGGCAACGGCATGGCGCCCGCGCTCTCCTTATTAATAGGCAGCAAACGCAGTTCGGCGCCGCGTGCCGCTCCGAATGCCCCACTGGCTGCAGCCGCGTCCCAGGCACAGGCGGCTCAAGCGCCTGTCAGTGCTTCGGTGCCCGCCCCGATGGCCACGCCGACCAAGCGTTCGACACAGAAAGTTGCTGAAGTCAGTGAAGAGCCGTCGCGCGACAGTTTCGACCCGATGGCAGGTGCGAGTTCTCAACAGGCCCCGGTGCGTTCCGAGCAGCGCACGGTGCAGGTCGAAGGTGCGCTCAAGCACACCAGCTACCTGAACCGCACTTTCACCTTCGAGAACTTCGTCGAAGGTAAGTCCAACCAACTGGCCCGCGCAGCCGCCTGGCAGGTAGCGGACAATCCCAAGCACGGTTACAACCCGCTCTTCCTTTATGGCGGCGTTGGCTTGGGTAAAACCCACTTGATGCACGCTGTGGGTAACCATCTATTAAAGAAGAACCCGAATGCCAAGGTCGTGTACCTGCATTCGGAGCGTTTCGTGGCCGACATGGTCAAAGCGCTGCAACTGAATGCGATCAACGAGTTCAAGCGCTTCTACCGTTCGGTGGATGCGTTGCTGATCGATGACATTCAGTTCTTCGCCCGCAAGGAACGTTCACAGGAAGAGTTTTTCCACACTTTCAACGCCCTGCTCGAAGGTGGCCAGCAGGTCATTCTCACCAGTGACCGCTATCCGAAAGAAATCGAAGGGCTTGAAGAGCGCCTCAAATCCCGCTTCGGCTGGGGCCTGACGGTAGCCGTCGAGCCGCCGGAGCTGGAAACCCGCGTGGCGATCCTGATGAAAAAGGCCGACCAGGCCAAAGTCGATCTGCCCCACGATGCGGCATTCTTCATCGCCCAGCGTATTCGCTCCAACGTCCGTGAGCTGGAAGGCGCGCTCAAACGCGTGATCGCCCACTCACACTTCATGGGCCGCGATATCACCATCGAGCTGATCCGCGAATCCTTGAAAGACCTGCTGGCGTTGCAGGACAAACTGGTCTCTGTGGATAACATTCAGCGCACTGTCGCCGAATACTACAAGATCAAGATTTCCGACCTGCTGTCCAAGCGTCGTTCGCGCTCGGTCGCTCGTCCGCGTCAGGTTGCCATGGCGTTGTCCAAAGAGTTGACTAACCACAGCCTGCCGGAAATCGGCGATGTGTTTGGCGGCCGCGACCATACGACCGTTTTGCACGCCTGCCGCAAGATCAACGAACTTAAGGAATCCGACGCGGACATCCGCGAGGACTACAAGAACCTGCTGCGTACACTGACCACTTGATGCATACCAGCGCAGCTTATTAAGGCAAGGGACTAGACCATGCATTTCACCATTCAACGCGAAGCCCTGTTGAAACCCCTGCAACTGGTCGCAGGTGTCGTCGAGCGCCGACAGACCTTGCCGGTGCTCTCCAACGTGCTGCTGGTTGTCGAAGGCCAGCAACTGTCGCTGACCGGTACTGACCTGGAAGTCGAGCTGGTCGGTCGTGTACAACTCGAAGAGCCTGCTGATCCGGGTTCCATCACTGTGCCTGCGCGCAAACTGATGGACATCTGCAAGAGCCTGCCGAACGACGCGCTGATCGACATCAAGGTCGACGAGCAGAAGCTGGTGGTGAAGGCTGGCCGTAGCCGCTTCACCCTGTCGACCCTGCCGGCCAACGATTTCCCGACTGTTGAAGAAGGCCCAGGTTCGCTGACGTGCAGCCTGGAGCAGAGCAAACTGCGTCGTCTGATCGAACGCACCAGCTTCGCCATGGCCCAGCAGGACGTGCGTTACTACCTCAATGGCATGCTGCTGGAAGTCTCGGCCGGTATCATCCGCGCCGTGGCCACCGACGGTCACCGTCTGGCCATGTGCTCGATGCAGGCCGACATCGGTCAGCCGGATCGCCACCAGGTCATCGTGCCGCGCAAGGGTATCCTTGAGTTGGCGCGCTTGCTGACCGAGCCGGACGGCATCGTCAGCATCGTTTTGGGTCAACATCACATCCGCGCTACCACTGGCGAGTTCACCTTCACCTCGAAACTGGTCGACGGTAAATTCCCGGACTACGAGCGTGTTCTGCCCAAGGGCGGCGACAAGCTGGTACTCGGCGACCGTCAGGCGCTGCGTGAAGCGTTCAGCCGTACGGCGATTCTGTCCAACGAGAAGTACCGTGGTATTCGTCTGCAATTGGCCAATGGTCAGTTGAAAATTCAGGCCAACAACCCGGAGCAGGAAGAAGCGGAAGAAGAAGTCGGCGTTGAATACAACGGCGGTAATCTGGAAATCGGTTTCAACGTGAGCTACTTGCTCGACGTGCTGGGCGTGATGACCACTGAGCAGGTTCGCCTGATCTTGTCCGACTCCAACAGCAGTGCGCTGGTGCAAGAGTCCGACAACGACGACTCGGCCTACGTTGTCATGCCGATGCGTCTGTAATCATGCTTAGCAGAAGCTAGATGTCTTTAAGTCGCGTCTCGGTCACCGCGGTGCGCAATCTGCACCCGGTGACCTTCTCCCCCTCTCCCCGCATCAACATTCTTTACGGCGCCAACGGCAGCGGCAAAACCAGTGTTCTGGAAGCCATTCACCTGCTGGGGCTTGCCCGTTCGTTTCGTAGCGCCCGCCTGCTGCCGGTCATTCAGTACGAGCAACTGGCGTGCACGGTGTTTGGTCAAGTCGAGTTGGCTGAGGGCGGGCATAGTGCATTGGGAATATCGCGCGACCGCCAAGGTGAGTTCCAGATTCGCATCGACGGGCAAAACGCCCGTAGCGCCGCGCAACTGGCTGAAATCCTGCCGCTACAACTGATTAACCCTGACAGCTTCCGCCTGCTTGAAGGCGCCCCGAAGATTCGCCGGCAGTTTCTCGACTGGGGCGTGTTCCACGTGGAACCGCGATTCATGTCAACCTGGCAGCGCTTGCAGAAGGCCCTGCGCCAGAGAAACTCTTGGCTGCGGCATGGTACACTTGACGCCGTTTCGCAAGCGGTTTGGGACAGAGAACTGTGCCAGGCCAGCGCTGAAATTGATGAATACCGCCGTGCTTATATCAAAGCCTTGAAACCAGTCTTTGAACAAACCTTGAGCGAACTGGTTGAGCTTGAGGGTTTGACGCTCAGCTATTACCGAGGCTGGGACAAGGACCGCGAGTTGAGTGCAGTGCTCGCCGGGTCCCTTCAACGGGATCAGCAATTGGGTCATACCCAGGCCGGACCACAACGCGCTGATTTGCGTCTCAGATTGGGCGCGCATAACGCCGCAGACATCTTGTCCCGCGGACAGCAGAAGTTGGTGGTCTGTGCATTGCGGATTGCTCAAGGGCACCTGGTCAGCCAGGCCCGACGCGGCCAGTGTATTTATCTGGTGGATGACTTGCCGTCCGAACTGGACGAGCAGCACCGCCGCGCGCTTTGCCGCTTGCTGGAAGACTTACGCTGCCAGGTGTTTATCACCTGTGTAGATCACGAATTATTGAGGGAAGGCTGGCAGACGGAAACGCCAGTCGCCCTGTTCCACGTGGAACAGGGCCGTATCACCCAGACCCACGACCATCGGGAGTGAAGGCATTGAGCGAAGAAAATACGTACGACTCAACGAGCATTAAAGTGCTGAAAGGCCTGGATGCCGTACGCAAACGTCCCGGTATGTACATTGGTGACACCGACGATGGCAGCGGTCTGCACCACATGGTGTTCGAGGTGGTCGATAACTCGATCGACGAAGCTTTGGCCGGCCACTGCGACGACATCAGCATCATCATCCACCCGGACGAATCCATCACCGTTCGCGACAACGGCCGTGGCATCCCGGTAGACGTGCACAAAGAAGAAGGCGTCTCGGCAGCCGAGGTCATCATGACCGTGCTGCACGCCGGCGGTAAGTTCGACGACAACTCCTACAAAGTATCCGGCGGTCTGCACGGTGTAGGTGTGTCGGTTGTGAACGCACTGTCCAAAGAACTGATCCTGACCGTGCGCCGTAGCGGCAAGATCTGGGAACAGACTTACGTCCACGGTGTTCCGCAAGAGCCAATGAAGATCGTTGGCGAGAGCGAAACCACCGGCACCCAGATTCACTTCAAGCCTTCGGCTGAAACCTTCAAGAACATCCACTTCAGCTGGGACATCCTGGCCAAGCGGATTCGTGAACTGTCTTTCCTCAACTCCGGTGTCGGTATCGTCCTCAAGGACGAGCGCAGCGGCAAGGAAGAGCTGTTCAAGTACGAAGGTGGCCTGCGTGCGTTCGTTGAATACCTGAACACCAACAAGACCCCGGTCAACCAGGTGTTCCACTTCAACATCCAGCGTGAAGACGGCATCGGCGTTGAAATCGCCCTGCAGTGGAACGACAGCTTCAACGAGAACCTGTTGTGCTTCACCAATAACATTCCGCAGCGCGATGGTGGTACTCACCTGGTAGGTTTCCGTTCCGCACTGACGCGTAACCTGAACACCTACATCGAAGCTGAAGGCCTGGCCAAGAAGCACAAGGTCGCCACCACCGGTGATGACGCCCGTGAAGGCTTGACCGCGATTATCTCGGTGAAGGTGCCGGATCCGAAGTTCAGCTCCCAGACCAAAGACAAGCTGGTTTCTTCCGAAGTGAAGACCGCGGTCGAACAGGAAATGGGCAAGTACTTCTCCGACTTCCTGCTGGAAAACCCGAACGAAGCCAAACTGGTCGTCGGCAAGATGATCGACGCGGCACGCGCGCGTGAAGCGGCGCGTAAAGCCCGTGAGATGACCCGTCGTAAAGGCGCGCTGGACATCGCTGGCCTGCCGGGCAAACTGGCTGACTGCCAGGAAAAAGACCCTGCCCTCTCCGAACTGTACCTCGTGGAAGGTGACTCTGCTGGCGGTTCCGCCAAGCAGGGACGTAACCGTCGGACCCAAGCCATCCTGCCGCTGAAAGGCAAGATCCTGAACGTCGAGAAGGCGCGCTTCGACAAGATGATCTCTTCGCAAGAAGTGGGCACCTTGATCACCGCGCTGGGCTGCGGCATCGGCCGCGACGAGTACAACATCGACAAGCTGCGCTACCACAACATCATCATCATGACCGATGCTGACGTCGACGGTTCGCACATCCGTACCCTGCTGCTGACGTTCTTCTTCCGTCAGTTGCCAGAGCTGATCGAGCGTGGCTACATCTATATCGCTCAGCCACCGCTATACAAAGTCAAGAAAGGCAAGCAAGAGCAATACATCAAAGACGACGACGCCATGGAAGAGTACATGACGCAGTCGGCCCTGGAAGACGCGAGCCTGCACCTGAACGAGGAAGCCCCGGGTATCTCCGGCGAAGCCCTTGAGCGCCTGGTGAACGACTTCCGTCTGGTGATGAAGACCCTCAAGCGTCTGTCGCGCCTGTACCCACAGGAATTGACCGAGCACTTCATCTACCTGCCAGCGGTGAGCATGGAGCAGCTGTCCGATCACGCAGCGATGCAGGATTGGCTGGCCAAGTATGAAGTTCGCCTGCGCACCGTCGAGAAGTCGGGTCTGGTCTACAAGGCCAGCTTGCGTGAAGACCGTGAACGTAACGTCTGGCTGCCAGAGGTCGAACTGATCTCCCACGGCCTGTCGAACTACGTGACGTTCAACCGCGACTTCTTCGGCAGCAACGATTACAAGACCGTTGTCTCCCTGGGCGCTCAACTGAGCTCCTTGCTGGACGACGGCGCGTATATCCAGCGTGGCGAGCGCAAGAAGCCGGTCACCGAGTTCAAGGAAGCCCTTGAATGGCTGATGGCCGAAAGCACCAAGCGTCACACCATCCAGCGATACAAAGGTCTGGGTGAGATGAACCCGGATCAGCTGTGGGAAACCACCATGGACCCAAGCCAGCGCCGGATGCTCAAAGTGACCATCGAAGACGCCATTGGCGCGGACCAGATCTTCAACACCCTGATGGGTGATGCGGTCGAACCACGTCGTGACTTCATCGAAAGTAATGCCTTGGCGGTTTCCAACCTGGATTTCTGATCCCGTGTCGGTTCACAGAATACCTGACCGTTTTCACAAATAGATGACCGGCCGGGCCCGATGCTTGGTTTCCGCCGGTCACCGTTAAGCCCGCACTCGCGGGCTTTTTTGTGCCTGCTAGGTGCTCAGTTCCATGCCCTCCAGTTGATACGTGGGAGCAAAGAAAGGGGACGCTAACTCATAGGCATTCCAAGGAAAGCGTGCTCTAGCAAGGAATAAGGGTCTGGGCGCTATAGCGAGCAGGAGTAGAGCGAGTGGTCGGGCCGAATTATGAAGCGGAAATGGGAAAAGTTTGCGCGCAAGCTAATACTGAAAGTATCGAAATCAAATCCGATAACACGAACACATAAGGAGAAAGTCAAGTCTTATCGAGGAAATATTCGTAGAGAAAGACGAATGGTAGGAGTAAAATCTGGCACGCTCTTACGTCGTAAGAGCGCACCAACAAAATCAGCCGTTTACGTAAACTTGTTGGAGCAAGTTCCTAACGGCCACCGGTAACAGCTTCTGCTGTGGACATCTATCTGGAAAATAGAGGTTCAAGAGCATGGCTGCTTTCGTCAACGATCCCATAAGGAGGCATCGAGAAATGTAGATACTGCCAAACCAGAGGTTTTGACAGCGCCACAACCAGGTACTTCTTGCGTCAGATCTCGCGCAATTTCTGCCTTTTTTCGGCGCTTGTCAATCCTCTCCCAAAAAATCGACTTCAGCGAGGGCGCTCGACGGGGAAGTGTTGCCTGTCGAAAAACCTCTCAGAGCTCCGCTCTGCACCTGAATTTTTAGGTGTAGCGACGGCGTTCGTCTTTGGATTGTTGGAGGTGTTCGATGTCAGTGCGAAAGGTTATCACCAGGCGTTCTTGCCATTTCAGAGGCTACTTTCCTTCCTTGAAAAACGGCAAGCCTATGGCTTGGGAATCTCAGCTAGAGGGTTGTTTTTTTCGGCTTCTGGAGCTATCGCCACAGGTCCGTAGTTACGGCATACAGCCTAGCCAGGAGACCTTAACGGTTGGGCTGGTATCCATGAAATATTTTCCAGACCTTCGTGTTTTTCTCATGGATGGCAGGGAATGGTGGTTCGAAGTGAAGCCACAAAAGAAGCTTTTGATTGCCAGCATCAAGCAAAAGATGGTCGCCGCGAAGGACCATTTCGCCGCCAGTAAGCGCAATTTTTCTGTCGTTAAGAATGATCTCATTCACCGCGAACCGTTGGCTAAGAATCTTCAGCAACTGATGTATCACCGTCGGGGACCCATGCTTTCGAATTCTCAGATCGATGAAGTAGGCGAACTTCTAGATCTGCACGACCCGAAGACTTTTGGAGAACTTACTGCGATTTTTGGTGATATGGAGGCTTGGCGTCTACTGGGGTTAGGTATTGTCGGAGTTGATCTTGAAAAGACTATCAGCATCTGCTCAGAAATATTCTTAACTGGAGGTCATCGTCATGCAGATATTTTCAATTAAAGCAAAGTTAGCCATATCGATACAGGGCGTTTATATGGTTCTACAAAGGCGATTAGTTGATCGTCGACTGCTATTTTTTGATGAATTAGGTGAACCGACGAAGTTAACAGACGCCGAGTTCTACCGTGGTTACGAAAAGCGTGAAATTGAAATTTGCGCGGACCAGCCATTTCTTGGAGAGGTGCCATTCGTACGGAACGTAGCGCCTGATCTTACGTGCTTTCCACCTGCTCAAAGTCAAGAAGCCTTGCGTCGTCGCCAGTATCTTGAGGGTGTCATGGGGAAAGACAAATCGAAATTGCCGAGTGATGAAATCATGTTGGAAGAATTGAAAAAAATAGCAACAAAAATAGGCGATTCATTCGCTCCTTCAATATCTACCGTCAGGCGGTGGGCATCAAGATACATTGGAAAAAATGTTATAAAGTTGATACCCCAGCATAACAAAAAAGGCCGTTCAGCCGCCATTACAGGTGAGCTTGAAGGCATACTGGAGAGTGTCATTGATGAACATTATCTAAAAGACACTCGGCCAAAAGTTTCAAAGGTCATAGGTGAATACCATCTCAGACTTGAGGCCCTTAATCGGGAACGGTTGCCCTCTGAACAGTTCATTCTCCCCAGCGACATGACCGTCCGCAGATACATTGCCAAGCTAGATCCCTACTTGGTGGATGTTGCTCGACTCGGTAAGCATGCCGCTAATAAAAAGCACCGTGTGGCAGCGGGTGTGCTCCAGGTAAATCAGATCCTCGAGAGGTGGGAGATTGATCACACCCTATTGGATGTCCTGCTCGTGGACGAGGAGACCGGTTTGGTTATCGGACGACCGTACCTAACGATAGTGTTAGATAGGTACTCTCGAATGATCATGGGGTACCTCCTCCACCTGTCTGCGCCAAACACAGAATCTGTTCTACGAGTCATTGAGCGTTCGATCCGCCCCAAAGCAGAACTGTTGCAACGCTTTCCGAAAGTGAAGAATGAGTGGCGAGCCCATGGTATGCCGGCTCGGATCGTTCCGGACAATGCTGCCGAATTTCACGCTGATGATTTGATTTTGGGGTTCAACGATCTAGGCATCGAGATAATGTATCCCGCCTCCAGGGCTCCTGAAATGAAGGGCGCGGTCGAGCGCTTTTTTAGCACTCAGAATCTGGGACTTATCCACAACCTCCCGGGTACAACATTCTCCAATATCCAGGAGAGAGGAGATTATAAGTCCGAAAAACACGCCTGCTTCACCTTATCGCAGCTGGAAGCCGTAGTCGTTAAATGGATCGTTGATGGTTACCACCAAACGCCGCACCGAGGCCTTAAAAAGAGGACTCCCGCCCAAGTCTGGGCAACTGATGAGGCTCAGACGCTGGTCAGACTACCTGTGGATCTCGACGCCCTTGAATGCATTCTTGCTCGACGAACCCCCGTTAAGGTTCATCACTATGGAATTGAAGTTGACAGCATCGGTTACCACTCGGCTGAGCTCGCTCAGTTGAGAATGCTCTTAACGCCTGATGAGAAGGTAAATGTTCGTTATCGAGACGAAGCTGGGCATGTTTGGGTTCATGACCGGTTTAGAAACGTATTTCTCCAGGTCCCGGTGAAGGACAAGCGGTTGATTGGTAAGAGCCGAGAAATGTGGAAAGCGGCCCAGAAAGCGCTTAGAGATGCCGGAGGAGAGCAACCAAGCTTTGACGAACTTCATCGTTGCTACCAAGAGCTGCGCGAAGACATTGACGAAGCTCGCCGTTCTCAGAAACTGCGAGTGCGTCGGGAAGCAGCGCGGGTCAAGTTGGACAGAGAGGGCCGTAAGGCCGACGCGGACACCCCTCCGGTTGTCGTTGCTGAGATGGAGTGGGTTGATAGGTCATTCACGCCGCCAGAGGCACCCTCCTCCTTCAAGGTTTCCTACCGTCCACCATCAGGAGGTGATCGACCATGAACGCTATAGAACAAAGTATCCCTCCCTTCTCTCTGCGTCACCATTTCATTCACAGCCCCCAAGCCGAGCGAGCCTTGACGCGCTTGAGTGAGGTTCACGGTGATACTCGACGTACCGGGGCGAGCAAGGGCTTAGTCATCCAAGGTCCGAGCGGGGTGGGGAAAAGCACCTTGATCAAGGAGTACGTCAGGGAATTGAAAGCGGCGGAACCTCCGGAGTCCGGGAAGCGGACGGTCTTGGTGGTTGAGATTCCCTCGTCACCCACCAAGAAAAACTTGGCGACAGCGATGCTGACAGCACTAAAGGATCCGTACGCGGATGCTCGCGGTCATTCCGCGGAGGTCAAGTTCGCTCGCATTATTCTACTCATGACCAATCTTGGGGTTGAAGTCGTGGTGCTCGACGAAGCCCAACATTTGGTGGATTACCGACGCAACGATGCGCATGAAGCCGCGGATTGGATCAAGAGCCTGATGAACGAAACCAGCATCACCTTCGTACTCGTCGGGTTGAAGCGAACCGAGGGCCTGCTATGGGCGAACGAGCAACTGCGACGAAGGTTTTCTGCGACGGTTGATTACAACCGGTTCAGCTATGCCGAATGCACATCGGCGCAGTTTTCAATGCTTCTCGAGGTGATCGCTAGCCTATTGCCGGTTAAGGCCATCAGTTTTACGGAGCCTCAGTTGTTAAGGCGCTTTCACATGGCTTCATTTGGCTTGATTGACTACTTGATCAAAATTCTGGATCGAGCTGTTTGGCTCGTCCAGCATCGAGAGCTCGAAGGCATAAATCTGTATGTCCTAGCCGAAGCGTTTTTGGATGAGGTGTGGAGCAAAGCAACAGACCAGCGAAATCCATTCAGTATCAGCTTTAACTTCAAGCCTCTGATTGGATTTCATGAGCCGTTCGAAAAATTCGACTTGATCGCGGCCTAAAGAGAAGGCCGGGGAGATACCCCGGCCTCCCTCCTCTACAGAAACCCTTCGGTACCTCACTGTTCTCACGGATATACAGGAATGTTTGGTCTTTTAATCAACCCACAGCCTCAGAGCGATGAGAGCTTGTTAGGGTATTTACAGCGATTGGCGGGTGCCAATGGCTTAATGGGAAACGAGCTGATCAAAGCCTTTGAGCAGGCAAAGGAGGACGACATCGAAGACTGGTTCCGCAGCTTTGAGCTGCCGATGAGCTGGCCAGCGGTGTCCGAAGAGCTCCGGCATCCAAAAACCAAGGCGTTAAAGGTCTGGTCATTGCGTCACAAGAGGTATTGCGCCTGCTGCTTGGCTGAGAGCGCCTACTGGAAAGAAACCTGGGATTTGACGTTGGTGACGACATGTTCGTTGCATGGCGTTCAGTTACAGGACAGATGCCCTGGCTGTTCTGTGAAGATCAATCATGGCGCTATGTTGGCAAATAGCTGTAAGTCTTGTGGCTATCTCCTCTCTGAAAAGATTGTGGTGATCCCCGCTGCTGATAGCCATTCCGCTTGGATGACCTCTGCACTTGAAACAAGTTTGCACGATAACTTCAAGCTCGGAAGCTCTGGCTTGGATGCCCTTACCTATGAACAGCTACATGTTTTGTCGTCCCGCCTCGCCGTGAGAAGCGTGCGATCGGACTGCACAAAGCCACTGAAAGTGGCAGGCTCTGGGTCGCTTGAGGTTTCTCGACATTTAGCGCAGGCAGCCGGCCAAATTCTCGAGAATTGGCCGCGGGCATTTCGGGATTTGCTCAGCGATCTCAGGGATACAAGATCCAATGAAAAGGATTGGAAGCTTGCATCAGCATTTGGACCAATCTACGGAGACATTCATCATGATCTAGTGGCCCCCTGCTTCAACTTTGTTCGTACCGAATTTGAGTCTTACGTTAAGGATGAATGGCAGGCACCAATATCCAGGAGAAATCGTTACCTCAGCGAAAAAACGATCCAGGATCATCGCTGGGTTTCCATCGACGAGGCTGCAAGATTGACGGGCTTGCTAAGATCTTTTGTCAAGCGATTGCATGATCATGGAGAACTCGATTCTAGGGAGATTGTTCACTCATGCGGCCGTAAATTGAAGGTCATTGATGTAGTCCAGCTTCGAGAGCTTTCTTTACGCATGCAGGGCTCAGTCAACATGAGGCAAGCGGCAAAGCTGCTACATATCAATCTGGATAGAGTTCGACAGTTGATTCGCTCGGGGATGCTCCGGTTCTATGGCGGCAGGCCAAAGCATGGCGAAAACTGGCTGATAGATGTCGATTCTATTAACACTTTGAGACTAGAAAGTATTGAGCCTGCAACGGGAAGTGGTTTTGTTACGGTCAACTACCTCGCTAAGCACCACCTTCCAGCGGGTGGAGGCTTGGTAGAGCTGATCAAAGCGATTCAGGCCGGCCAGCTTCAAGCTTTTTCAGATGGTGATGGCAAGGTTATGTTGGGGCATTGGTTAATCAATACCCAGGCTCTGAAGAAGTGGATGTGGAATGTCTTTCAGAAACCCTCGGATTTCCCCGGGATTACCGTCTGCAAAGCGGCGATCCTTTTAGGGGTAAAGCAGGAGGTCGCCTACGCGTTGGTCCGGCAGGGGATCATTTGGAGTACCCCTATCAAAAGCGGTAGGAGTACTTTGCAAATGGTTCTCCCGAAAGCGATTGAGAGATTCAGACGCAGATACATACTTGGCCCCGAGCTGTCAGTCTTTTTGGGCCTACCGCCAAAACACGTCATGCCTCACCTTTGGGAGAATGGATTCAGGCCAGTTGCAGGGCCGTCCATTGTGAAGTCCCCCTGTCGACAATATGTGTGGCCCAGGAGCAAAAAATTAGTCGACTATTTGTCTTGGAAGGCTGCGCATTATTGAAATTCGAGGTTTGAATTTTAAACCTACGCGGCTCTCCCTTTCGGCCCCGTGGCTGGCGATTCAGACATCCGGTGATATGCAGACTACTGCTTATACATGATTGAATAGTTTTCAAGGAGATCCCCCGACGCCTTAAAGCACCATGAGAGGGGAGCAGGCTGCACTTCACCCAAGCAGTACAATTCAAGGTACATTTACGCCTATCAAATAAGGTCAGCACTGCTGGGATCGAGCGATCATGCCGGCTTGAAAGGGAATTGGGGTATGGACAAAAAGTCGCTTACCGAGCGGGACATTTGCACCAAGTTCATCGCGCCTGCGATCCAGTTAGCCGGCTGGGATATCCAGATGCAAGTACGCGAAGAAGTCAGCTTTACCAAAGGACGCATCATCGTCCGTGGCAAATTGCACAGCCGTGGCGAATCCCGCCGTGCCGACTTTATTCTCTATCACCAGGCCAACCTGCCGATCGCTGTCATAGAAGCGAAAGACAACAAACACGATATCGGCTCTGGCATGCAGCAAGCCCTCGGTTATGCCGAGTCACTGGACGTACCGTTCGTGTTCTCCAGTAACGGCGATGGCTTTCTATTCCACGACCGTACCGGCACCGGTACACAGGTCGAAACTGAGCTGAGCCTTGACCAGTTCCCCTCCCCTGACGAGCTGTGGCAGCGCTATTGCCAATGGAAAGGTTTGAACGGTGATGCCCGTAAAAAGGTCGAGTCGCCCTACTACGATGACGGCTCTGGACGCATGCCGCGTTATTACCAAACCAACGCGATCAACCGTACCGTCGAGGCCGTGGCCAAGGGGCAGTCACGCATCCTCTTGGTCATGGCCACCGGCACCGGCAAGACCTACACCGCCTTCCAGATCATCTGGCGGCTGTGGAAGTCCAAGCAGAAAAAACGAATCCTCTTCCTGGCCGACCGCAACATCCTGGTCGACCAGACCAAGAACAACGACTTCAAACCCTTCGGCCAGGCGATGACCAAGATCGTCAAACGCCAGATCGACACCTCTTACGAGATTTACCTGTCGCTCTATCAGGCCGTGACGGGCACTGAAGAAGAAATGAACGTCTACAAGCAGTTCTCGCGCGACTTCTTCGACCTGATCGTGATCGACGAATGCCACCGTGGCAGCGCCGCCGAGGATTCCGCCTGGCGCGAAATTCTCGACTACTTTTCCAGCGCCACCCATGTCGGTCTCACCGCGACGCCGAAGGAAACCAAAGAGGTGTCCAGCATCACCTACTTCGGTGAACCGGTGTACAGCTACACCCTCAAGCAGGGCATCGAAGACGGTTTCCTCGCCCCCTATAAAGTGGTGCGCATCGACTTCGACAAAGATCTACAAGGCTGGCGGCCGCCCAAGGGCATGCTCGACAAAAATGGCGAGCTGATCGAAGATCGCATCTACAACCTCAAGGACATGGACCGCACTCTGGTCATCGAGGCGCGCACCCAACTGGTAGCGCAAAAGGTTACTGAGTTTCTCAAGGCGACCGATCCATTCCAGAAAACCATCATCTTTTGCGACGACATCAACCACGCCGAGCGCATGCGCCAGGCGCTGGTCAACCTCAACCCGGAGCGCATTGCCGAGAACCGCAAGTACGTCATGCGCATTACCGGGGATGAACAGGAAGGCAAAGCCGAGCTGGACAACTTCATCAACCCAGAAGAGCGTTACCCAGTCATTGCCACCACCAGCAAGTTGATGACCACTGGCGTTGATGCCCAGACCTGCAAGCTGATCGTGCTCGACCAGCACATCAAGTCGATGACCGAGTTCAAGCAGATCATCGGGCGTGGCACCCGCATCAACGAAGACTTCGGCAAGTACTGGTTCACCATCATGGACTTCAAGAAGGCCACCGAACTGTTTGCCGATCCGGCTTTCGATGGTGACCCCGTGGTGATCTATGCCCCGGAAGGTGAAGAGTCTCCCGTGCCTCCCGATGACCTGGTGACGGATGAAGATGGCGTCACCGCTGGCACCGCGGCAGAAATCGACGACCTTGAGTTCACCGGTGATGATGACAAAAAACGCATCAAATACATCATCGACAGCGTCCCGATCTACGTCATCGCCGAACGTGTGCAGTACTACGGTCCGGATGGCCGGCTGATCACTGAATCCCTGCACGACTACACCCGTGTCTGCGTGCAAAAGCAGTTCGCCTCGCTGGACGACTTTCTGCGTCGCTGGAGCGATGCCGATCAGAAGAAGGTGATCATCGAGGAGATGGCCACCCAGGGTGTGATGTGGGAAGCCCTGGCCGAGGAAGTGGAAAAGAAACAGGGAAAGGCCCTCGACCCGTTCGACCTCGTCTGCCATGTGGCCTTCGACCAGCCGGCGCTTTCTCGCAGGGAGCGCGCCGAGCAGGTAAAAAAACGCAACTACTTCGGCAAATATTCAGGCGCAGCGCGCCAAGTGCTGGAGGCATTGCTCGATAAGTACGCCGACACCGGCATCGAGCATATCGAAGACATCAAAATCCTCCAGCTCGACCCGTTCAGCCAGATCGGTGCGCCCATCGAGTTGGTCAAGGCATTTGGCGGCAAAGCCGGTTACAACAAAGCCATCCATGAACTGGAAGATGAGCTCTACGCCAGTTAAGCTCCCGCCCCCGTATTTTCGGCGCCGGCAGAACCTAGCTGCCGGCGCCCTGAACCCTCTGTTTTGCAGTAAGCCAGCGAGATTCCCATGTCCATCAGCAGCACTATCAAATCCATCCAGGACATCATGCGCAAAGACGTGGGTGTGGATGGCGACGCCCAGCGGATCGGCCAATTGGTCTGGCTGTTGTTTTTGAAGATCTTTGATGACCGCGAGATGGAATGGGAATTGATGGATGACCACTACCGCTCGCCGATCCCCGACAGCTGCCGCTGGCGCACCTGGGCCGCCGACCCGGAAGGCATGACCGGCGACACCCTGAAGGATTTCATCGACAACAACCTGTTCCCGCAGCTGCAAAGCCTCCACGAATACAGCACCACCCCCTCCGCCTTCGTAGTGCGTAGTGTGTTCGAAGACGCCTACAACTACATGAAGTCGGGCCAGCTGCTGCGCCAGGTGATTAACAAGATTCAGGAAGGCGTCGACTTTAACAAGGCTCAGGAGCGCCACGAGTTCGGCAACCTCTACGAGCAACTGCTGCGTGACCTGCAGAACGCGGGTAACGCCGGTGAGTTCTACACCCCGCGTCCTGTAACTGAATTCATGGTGCGAATGGTCGATCCCAAGCTGGACGAAAAGGTCATGGACCCGGCCTGTGGCACCGGTGGCTTTCTCACCTGTGCCATCGAGCACAAGCGCAGCCGCTATGTAAAAACCGCTGAAGATGAGCGCACCTTGCAGGCCAGCATCTTTGGCGTAGAAAAAAAACCACTGCCGCACCTGTTGGCCACCACCAACATGATCCTCCATGGCATCGAGGTGCCCAGCCAGATCCGCCACGACAACACCCTGAGCAAGCCGTTGATCAGCTGGGGACCGAGTGAGCGCGTGCATTGCATCGTCGCCAACCCGCCGTTTGGTGGCACGGAAGAAGACGGCATCGAAACCAACTTCCCCGCTGCCTTCCGTACCCGCGAAACCGCCGACCTGTTCCTGGTGCTGATCATGCAACTGCTCAAGGACGGTGGTCGCGCCGCTGTAGTATTGCCTGATGGATTCCTGTTCGGTGAAGGCATCAAGAGTCGTATCAAGGAAAAGCTGCTGACCGAGTGCAACCTGCACACCATCGTTCGACTGCCCAATG
Source organism: Pseudomonas sp. LBUM1670 (assembly GCF_059695695.1). NCBI lineage: Bacteria > Pseudomonadati > Pseudomonadota > Gammaproteobacteria > Pseudomonadales > Pseudomonadaceae > Pseudomonas > Pseudomonas sp. LBUM1670. Next base: position 16,248 of record NZ_CP166783.1, read on the forward strand.
GTGTATTTAATCCGTACACCGGCATTAAAACCAACCTGCTGTTCTTCACCAAAGGCCTACCGACTAAGCACGTGTGGTTTTACGAACACCAGTACCCGGCAGGGGTGAAGAACTACTCCAAGACACGCCCAATGCGCATCGAAGAGTTTGCCGTGGAAGAGGCTTGGTGGGGTAGCGAGGCCGATGGCTTTGCCGCGCGAGTGGAAAATGAATTCGCCTGGAAAGTCAGCGTCGAAGAGTTGCAGGCCCGCAATTGGAGTCTGGACTGCAAGAACCCGCATATCGGTGAGCTGATCAACCACGACCCGGATGAGCTGCTGCGTGAACACGCCCAGTTGCAAGGCGAAATTACAGAACTGCGTGACCAGCTCAAAGCTGTACTGGCCGAAGCCCTGGAGCGCCAGGTATGACGGCGTTGCTGACCGAAAATCTCCCGCTGCTGGCCGGCGCGCCCAATGGCATCAAAAAGCTGCGCGAGCTGATTTTGGAGTTGGCGGTGCGTGGCAAGTTGGTGCCGCAAGATCCGAGTGATGAGCCGGCCAGTGAGTTGCTAAAGCGGATTGCCGAGGAAAAGGCGCGATTGGTGGCTGAGGGGAAGCTCAAGAAGCAGAAGCCGCTGGCTAAAATTGCTGAAGGGGAAAAACCATTTGCTACGCCCGCCAATTGGGAGTGGGTACGACTTGATGCTCTGCTTAAGAAAATTGGGGCCGGAAGCACTCCATTGGGCGGGAAACAGGCTTACGTAGCAGATGGGGTCAAATTTCTTCGGTCTCAGAACGTTTGGAATGAAGGGCTTCGCCTCAATGAAGTTGCTTTCATACCTGAAGAAACCCACCAAAAAATGTCGGGAACCCATGTTGAAGCAGGTGATTTACTTTTCAACATAACCGGGGCGTCTATTGGTCGGTGCGCCGCAGTTCCAACTGACTTCGATACGGGTAACGTAAGTCAGCACGTAACTATCATTCGGCCAGTTTCAGGCGAGACCCAACCGTTCCTTCATGTGGTGCTGGTCTCGCAACTGGTTCAGCAGACAGTGATGGATGTGCAGGTAGGGGTTTCGCGTGAAGGACTCAGCATTGGGAAGCTGGCTCAATTCCTTATACCTTTCCCACCCGAGGCCGAACAACACCGTATCGTCGCCAAAGTTGATGAACTTATGGCCCTGTGTGACCGGCTGGAAGCCCAACAGGCCGGCGCCGAAAGCGCACACGTCCGACTGGTGCAGGCATTGCTCGATAGCCTGACCCAGGCCAGTGACGCCATCGACTTCGCCACCAGCTGGCAGCGCTTGGTAGAGCACTTCCACACCCTGTTCATTACCGAATCCAGCATCGACACCCTCAAACAAACTCTGCTGCAATTGGCCGTGATGGGCAAGCTTGCACCGCAAGATCTCAGTGAAGAATCACTAAACTTTCATAGCTTTGGGACTAAAACACCAAAATTAGTCGATGAAAAAATCGCGCTATATTCAGTTCCATCTCAATGGCACTGGATAAAACTCTGTGATCTTCTCGAAGAGGGACGTGATATCTCATACGGGATTATTAAGCTTGGAACTGAGCCGAAGCAAGGCGGAGTACCTACTCTTAGGTGCAGCGACGTCAAGCCTGGATATATTGATTTACGAGGTTTAAGAAGAGTGGCGCATGATATCGAGCAAGATTATGTTCGGACACGCCTCCGGGGCGGAGAAATACTTATTAATATCCGAGGAACATTGGGCGGTGTGGCGGTCGTGGACAAAAAGCTTGCGGGCTACAACGTTGCAAGAGAGGTTGCTGTTGTTCCACTTAATCCAGAATTGAATGCCCAGTACCTGTCGATAGCAATGCAGTCGAGTTATTTTTGGCGAAGAATAAATCAGCAGCTTCGAGGAATTGCCTATAAGGGCCTTAACCTAGGCGCTTTACGGCTGTTCCCCATTCCTATTCCGCCTGTGGCTGAGCAACACCGCATCGTCGCCAAAGTAGATCAGTTAATGACCCTCTGCGATCAACTGAAAACCCGTCTAACCCAAGCCCGTCAACTCAACGAACAGTTGGCCAGCACCTTGGTTGAGCAATCTGCTGCCTAAGCGTGGTCATTAAGGATTTCAGGTAAGGACACCCTCATGCCCATCAAGACGCAAATCTGGACGATTAACGGCCAACCCCACCAGCTCAAAGAGTGCATTCTGCCCAGCGAGCAGTTGCTGGAGGACATGATCGTCACTGCGCCACGTGTACTGTCGGATGAGTGGATGCTGATCGGCCGCCAGGAAAGCACCGGGCTGGGTGGACGGATCGACCTGCTGGCCATCGCGCCAGATGCCTCGCTGGTGCTGATCGAACTCAAGCGCGACCGCACACCTCGTGATGTGGTGGCGCAGGCACTGGACTATGCCTCCTGGGTAGAACGCCTAGAGGCTGAGGACATTGCTGCTATCTACCAGCGCTTCAAGATAGGAGCGGATCTGGCTACCGATTTTCGCATGCGCTTCGGCATGCCACTGGATGAGGATGCGCTCAACCAGAGCCACCAGATCATCATCGTTGCTTCTGGGCTGGACGCCAGTACCGAGCGTATCGTGGCCTATCTCAGCGAGCGGGATATCGCGATCAACGTGCTGTGCTTTCAGGTGTTTCAGCTTGGCGAGCAGCAACTGATCAGTCGTTCTTGGTTGATCGACCCGGCGGAAACTCAGGTCAACGCCAGCAGTGGAAGTGCGGGCGGGCAAAGCGAACCCTGGAATGGCGAGTACTACTGCTCTTTCGGCCACAGCGCCACGCGTGCTTGGCAGGATGCCCAGGCGTTTGGTTTTATCTGTGGCGGCGGTGGCACTTGGTACAGCAAAAGCTTGAAGATGCTCGCACCAGGCGACCGAGTATGGGTGAACATCCCGCAGCAAGGCTATGTGGGTGTTGGCCGAGTCACCGGTCTGGCCACCGCTGCGGCGGACTTCACAGTGAAACAGAACGGCATCGATATACCGGTTATGCAAGCGGCCCTGCACGGCTCCTACCATGCCGAGCACATCAATGACCCTGATCTATCAGAATACTTCGTGCCGGTAGAATGGCTGCATACAGTGCCGATCGAACAAGCCATCAAAGAGGTTGGTATGTTCGGTAACCAGAACACCGTCTGTCGTCCGACGACCCCTAAATGGCGCTGGACGATCGAGCGGTTGAAAGAGCGTTTCCAGATTTCACTAGAGTAACGATCTAAGGAAGTGATCAATAAAATATGTTTTATGTATGAGGTGGTACAAACAAAACTATAAATCAAACTCTTCTTTGACTGACGCAAGGAAAGTCGGAAAGTTTTGGGGGCTTGGTATCGTTTTGTTTTCTCTATCTCTTTTCGATAGGAATGCGAGGTAAACGCTCTTTATTAGAGCTTCACTATCCTCAGGATTCCACGAAGAAAATGCTCTCCACTCATTAACCCAGCGTCGTACGAGAGCCTGAAATAACTCGTTATTGGCAGCTTGAACTAATGCTGTGCAAACTCTACCGGCAGATTGCATTAATCCATAGTTAAGTTCGAACTTCATAACTTTGCGACTTGGCTTAAGTCTAAGTTTTACGGCGTTTTTTCCTGCGATGATGCTCCCAGAATGGACCACAGAGTGTCTAAACTCGCACAGTTTATCATATTCCTGTAGCATCGAATTCCATGAGCTGCCCTGTTTGATGACATGATTAGTGAAGTTATTAAACGTGTCTTTTATGTTTTTGCTATTAGAGAAAGCCATGAACTCAAATGCAGAGCGGTTATGCAGCTCTCTCGGTCCCCACAGCAATGAGCCGAGCTGAATTTTTTCATCTGCAGAGTGAATCTGGGAAATCGGACATACCGAAAGAATGACGCCAAGTATGTCGCGAAAATAGTTTTCTGTAGCAGAAATCAGCCCGACAAACATAAGACCTGCAAAGTTAGCTCCGTAGACTTCGAAGAAGTCCGGAGTTACCTTTGACATTATTTCCGAGGTAGATGTGTAAAATGTATCTATGGGAGAGCTTTTAGTCTTTTCGAATTGGACAATAAACTCATCAACATTTGGGCATTCATATCTTCCAATTGACATGCATGCGGCGTCCTTCCAGCTCATTCGACGAACTCCTCGGCAAGTCTCACAATCTTGGCAGCCCAAATTTTTCCGATACGGTCAACTTCTAAAAGTTGCCGATGTTCGTGATCCATTAAGATATCTTTGATCTTTCTAATAGCGGATTGCTCTTTGATCTTTGCTACTCTGCCTGGTGTTAGTGGCAGTTCATCAATGTCGCTTGTAATGAGATTTAGATAAGTTGAAGGCACAGTTAGCGGGCTACCGCACTTTGCACAAAATTGCGAATCTTCAAAAAGGCGAGGTGTCTTGCACACTGAACATGGAGGCAGCGAAAGCGAAAATGCGTCCTCGGATTTTGTGCCTTTCAAAAGAGCATTTGGTCGTGTCCTAGTGAACTCATGTGCGTCTCGCTCAATGAACGCTGTCACATATGAATGTACATTGATTGCTTTGGCTACTATCATTGCGTTTGAATCAACAATTCCCGCGTAATGAAGGGTAAATAATCTAAAGCGTCCTTTTTCTCCTCTGCTTATCAGTTGCTCTTTAGGTATACAGAGTCCGGCATATTGGAATAAGGCAAAAATTCTGCTCAGTTCGTGCGACATTTCATCATCGGGAATAGCAATGGAAACGCTCTGTTTTTCTAGAGGTTTTCCTTTGTTGTAAATTTTTAGCATGGCAAAAGAATTTGAAAGAATTACTTCGCCAGTCTCTATCAATTTTTTATATATAGGAAGTTTTTTTGTCAGTGAAGTAAATAACTTCAATGTTGCGGCGTAATGCTGCTTCACTGATCTTATGGTTGCAGTTCGGCTAAGATCTATGCTTAAAATGTTATCGTTGTTTTCACTTATTAAGCTTTGAATCATGTTAAGTAGTGCGCGAGGTACACCGAATGAGGCATAGCATAATAGGTCAATATTGTTGAGGTTTCCCGCTGAGTTTGATGCAATGTCATCAACGGACTTTTCAAAACGAGCAGCAATTATTTTTCGCATAAACGATAAATACTCATCTCGATCTGGTTTGATCCATATGTCGACCTGCTCTGCATCGTGCCCAACATGAAAAGATGACGAGTAATTTGTTACGCCTGGATATATTGCGGCCTTCGGAGATATGTACTGTGATTTTATTTGCCTGAAAAAATCAAAAAAGTCGCGTTGCTGATCTTGCGAAAATGCATGGGCGGCATCATCAAGCAGCAAAACACATCTTGAACGACCAGTTTTTTCCACTGCTCGAAGGATATCTGATTCTAGTCGCGCAACAGAAACTGATTCTGTGGTGACCATTGACGAATTGGACATTTCCAAGAGCTCTGCTGCTTCAATAGCTTGAGCTTTTGTTATTGATAGTTCTATAGTTGAATTAGGCTGTATTTTTTCAAGGGTTTCATAAACCCCTTGGTATACCTTAAGTATCAGCCATTGATAAAACCAGTAACTTCCATCTTTTCCTGATTTGTATGTTGGCTCAATTGATAATGATCTTTTATAGTTTACGTATATGGGAAGCGATGAGTCTTTCTCAGACAGCAAAAGCCGAAATGCCTTTTTTAGTAGCGTAGTTTTCCCGCTTCCTCTTGGTCCAGATATTAGCTTTGCACCTCCTCTTGTCAATTTTTTAATAATCGATGACTCATCAGGATGGGATGCGTTCCATCTTTCAAAAACATCATCTTCCAAATACTCGGCCTGCTCAACGAATAATTGTTCAAGGGAGATTTCTTCAGCGTTCATTTTTTGTCCAAAGATTGGTGTGTGGACTGATTCTTCCGTATTCCTAGATTTAGTTTTTATCAGCATTGGAATACGAGCTGGATTAATGCCATCGGGTAATATTGATGAGCGCAGGGGAGCAAAAGAAGTCCCTTGTTTGAGCTTGGCGCCTTATCAACCGAACAGACCATCAGATCATCCATCACAATTGGTAACTTTGCTCGGATTCTAGCCGATAGACGAACCCCCATGGAATGCTTTGCTACCTAGCGACGTATTTTTGATCACATGGATTTACCTAGTTTGTGGTTCGTAGTTTTGGCGTCGACGCCGAATTGATCCAGTTGCCGAGATATCACCGACCCGGCTGATTCCTCACGAACCACTACCTTTGGTGGTTTTGTGTCGATTTGAAGGTGGGTTAGTCTTGTTTCAGCACGTGGGCCAATTCGGTATGGGCGTCAACAGCCTGGGAGATGGCACGTGATTCGAGGGTAGCTGACCCCTATCCCCGGTGTGCCGCTGTGCGCGGGGGCAGGCGGATTCGAACTGCGCTGCGCATAATCGGAGGATGAGTTAAATGGTGGAACTCTATGACCGGGCAAAGCTGCTGGAGGAAGTCTGGTCGGGGCCGGTGCAGGCGGTCGCGCCGCGATACGGCCTGTCCGACGTCGGGCTGAAAAAGCTCTGCTCACGCCTGCAAATCCCCACGCCGCCACGGGGTCATTGGGCCAAGGTCAAGGCGGGTAAGCGCGTGTCCCCGCGCCCCAAGCTGCGCGAATACACTGGCCATCCCGGTTATTTGTATCGCCCCGTCGGGCAGCCCTCTCCTCAGGCTCAGGCCACTGAAGTTGTGGATAGCCGTCTTCAGCAAGTACTGACCTTTGAGCAGCAGCCCGAAAACCAGATTGTGGTACCGGAGCGCATCAAGGTGTGGCATCCCGTTGTCGCGGCTGCTCGCGAAGCTTTAGTTCGACCGATTATTGATAAGCGTGGAATGCCTCAGACGCACGGTAACGGGCTGAATATTTCGGTATCTGGCGCGCTGCAAAGTCGCGCATTGAGGGTGGCGGACACGCTCCTGAAGGCGCTGGAGAAACGTGGGTATATCGTTCAGCAAGGGAAACACCAGGTCGAGGTCGTGATGTTTGGCGACGCTCTGCGTTTACGCCTGTATGAACCGTCCTTGCGTTCAGATTACGTGCCATCAGCTGCTCAGTTAGTCGAAAAAGCCAAGGGCGGCTGGAGCTACTGGCCGAAATGGCAATTCACGCCGTCCGGTCGACTTCAGGTGATGGCCGATGATGGTTATGGCGGAAAAATCACCGACTCGGATCGTCACTCGGTTGAGCAACAGCTCAACAAACTCGTTGGCCTGATGGCTACCAGAGCGGTCGGGTTTCTGGTTCGCAATGAACGTCAGGTGATTGAAGACGCGGAGCGTCAGCGAGTTCGCGACACGGTGCTGGAGCGAAAGCGTCGACAAGACGTGGAAAATCAGCGGCTGGCGAAGCTTGAAGTCGATGCGCAGAACTGGCGGCGTGCTCAAGCCATTCGTGAGTATCTCAATGCGCTGGAGCGGACCGCCGAAGGTCATGAACTTTCCGCGGAGCAACTCGAGCTGCTCCGTTGGGGACGCGCCAAAGCGGACTGGATCGATCCCCTTAAACCGGGTGTGGCGGACGTGTTAGATGAAGAGATTGTGATTCCTCGATAGGCAAGGTGTGTTTCTGCAAGGCACGTTAGTCGCTCCGATGTGCGCCTAGCGTGCCTCGAGGAGAAAGAGTTCGCCTATAAGCTGCGCCCCTTTCTCTTTGTCGCTATTGACTAGAAAGTTACCAGACCGTCAGCGACTCTCGTCAGTGAAACTGGGGAGTTCTCAGTCGACTTAACGGATGATCCGCTGGAGTTCATAGGGAGGATTCTGGATCTCACATTCACCGGTCCCATTCTTAAAGCCCTCAAAGTAAACAGTTGTACCGACGTAGTCCGGCTGCATCAGTTTCCCTGTACCACATGGACCAAAATCAGCTGAGACCTCGTAAAGCCGCTTGGAGAAGTCAGCACCCTGTTCGGGCGAAACCGTCCCTTTAGCAATACGACGGTGGCCGTTGGCCTCGATAGTTACGAGCTCGATCCATTTGGTCCCACCGCTCTCATAGGCCTGAACGTAATTCCCTTGATTCGATGGAAACTCAACACGTGCGATTTCGCTCGCTTCACTGGTGCCAGCGAGCATAGCCAGGGGAACAGCCAACGAAAACACAGCCTGAAGCATCAAACGCATAGATCTTTCCTCACTGTGGGTGACAGCGGTGCGCTGGCCCTTCAACACAAGATGGGGGCTATCTGTATATTTAACCAGTTGTTGAGGGGTTTTTTGAAGGGGCTGGCCATGCTGGTGGATGTGCCCAGAAAAACGAGGGGCGACTCAGCATGGCCTTTTGCCTTTCGGATGTGATATTGCTTTGCTCTCAATTTGACTAGCGAAAGGAAATGCGAATGTCTGGTTCTGGCGGTAGCTATCTGGGTCCATCCACACCCACCACTTCCTGCGCGGGCCTTCAGTTTGATACCCAGCTTGCTTCACCAAAAGCGCAGGTGGTTGGACAGTTGAGCGTCAACGACATCCTCGACATTGTCTTTTCGCAGTCTGGCAATCAGCAGGTCGTCTCCGCACTGTGGAACGGCGCTGAGGCAGGAGGGATTGTCGATCCACATCTGAACCAATTGCGAAGCTGCATGAGCCAGGGCGAACAGTACCAGGCACGTGTGCTGCACGTTGGTGGCGGACAAGTACGCCTTCGGGTTTACCACATTTAATTGCGAGCAAGGAGAGCTCTATGATCACCATCGTAGGAGGCGTCTACCGAGAGCGGTGTATGCGCCCGGCGTGGGACGATATTTATGGGTCCGCAGGGAGGGCAGCAACGGCGATTGCCCGTTTCGGTGGACAGGCGGAATTACACGCCTGTGTAGATAGCAGCACCCGGATTGTCGTTGATGCTCGCGCAGCCGCGGAAGGTTTCCAGTTCAATGCTACAGCTGCGCAGGCAGGGGTGACTTTCGAGTACATCCATGGCCTCGCCAATCCAGATATTCGACGTGATACTCACGTTAAATCGGAGCTGCAGGTTAGCGCCGAGAAGGTGCTTCGATTCGGTATGATCGATGGAACGGCAGTGGTTGATGCCGAGTACGCGGTATTTGACCCACAGAATGTCGACGGTACAGAGTCCTTCAGGGCCAATGGCTCTGAAGCAAAGCACCTGGCTTTGGTCTTGAACCGCCACGAGGCCAATCTGTTGGTGCCCTCTTCCAGTGGATTGACCGCACAAGAACTCGCAGTCGTGCTTGCCGAGCAGGAGCGCGCGGAGGTGGTTGTTATCAAAATGGGGCCGCTGGGTGCCTTGGTGTATGACAACGGCGCAATCTCGACGGTACCTGCATACCGCACTGAGCGGGTATGGAAGATCGGCTCGGGAGATACCTTCGCCGCCCACTTCGCGCTGGGCTGGATGGACAAAGGTCTTTCGGCTCACGATGCAGCCTCGGTTGCCTCCATTGCGACGGCCTTTTATTGCGAAAATCAAGGCTTCCCCGACCAGGCTTTGCTTGCTGGCTTCAAGCCGTACCCACTGCAACCGTCAGCTCGGTATCGCGATGGCTACGCCCCTAAGGTGTACCTCGCAGGGCCATTCTTCACCCTCGCAGAGCTGTGGATGGTCGGGCAGGCTCGCAGAGACCTGCTGGCAATGGGGCTGGATGTATTTTCCCCATACCATGACGTCGGTCTTGGCTCTGCTGAGGACGTGGTCGAAAAGGACCTTGAAGGGGTGCGTGATTGCGACGTTCTCTTTGCGATTGGTGATGGGCTCGACTCGGGCACAATCTACGAGATTGGCTACGCTCGGGCATTGAACAAACCTGTCGTTTTCTACGCGGAAAATGAGTCCGAACAGGACAAGAAAATGATGGAAGGCTCCGACTGCCGCATCACCGATGACTACGTCAGTGCGATCTATCAGACGGTTTGGGAAGCGGTGGTGCTATGAAGACGGGATTATTGTTGTCCGGCGGGATGGATTCCTTGACGATTGCCTGGTGGAAACGGCCGGACATCGCGTTCACCCTGAACTACGGTCAGCTCGCGGCGCAGGCCGAAATCGAGGCTTCAAGGACGATCTGCCACCAGTTGGAAATCCCTCATCATGTGATTGAGATTGACTGCCGCCAGCTGGGCTCGGGAGATATGGCAGGTAGCCAAGCCGATAGCCTGGCGCCAGCTTCGGATTGGTGGCCGTACCGGAACCAGATGCTGGTTACGCTGGCGGCGATGAAGGCAATCTCGTTCGGTGTGACGCACCTGTGGTTGGGTACCGTGAAATCGGATGGCTTCCATAGGGATGGCTCCCCAGAGTTCATGTCGGCGATCAGCCAACTGCTTTCCCTGCAGGAGGGCGGCATGGTAGTGGAGGCTCCTGCAATTGAGCTTTCTACTGCTGAGCTTGTCCGCAAATCGGGCATCCCTGCGAGTCTCCTGGCCTGGGCGCACAGCTGCCACAAGTCGCATGTTGCATGTGGCAACTGCCGCGGCTGCAACAAGTACATGGAAGTGTTCCAAGAGGTGGGGTATGACTTGGATCGACTTGGGTGACCCTATTCCAAGGCAGGCTCCTGAGCGGTATGAGCCTCTAGAGTGGGAAACGGGTGATGTCTGTCCGCTCCCTGCTTCCTCGGAGGCATTAGCCCGGCCGTTCGGCGAGGTTTTGGATGTGCGTGCGTCGCATCGCGAGTTCGGCGTCGTCCATGACCAGCAGCTCGGAGCCTTCCTCTGGCACGCCTGCAGAACTCGAGGTTCCGGTCCGTCAAACCTGGGTTTTGATCTGGAGCATCGAGCTGCCCCCTCGGCCGGCGCTATCCATCCTATACACATCGTCGTTAAGCGGCTCGATGATGATCGATGGTGGATGTATGAGCCCAGGGCCCACCAACTGATGGAGCTCCGACATGCGACCGGCAAGCTTGCAGGCCTTTATGAACTCAGTCTGCAGGTTCTGGACGGTGATGAGGCAACACGCATTCTATTTCTGGCCGAGCCCGGAAAAACATTGGGCAAATACCAAGATGGTTGCAGCCTTGTTTGGCGTGACGCAGGGGCGCTGCTCGCAGTCATGGCATTGACTGCGACAGCCCAGGGACTCAACTTCTGTCCGCTGGGTATTACCGGTGAGCCGTGGGCTAGTGCCCTAGCCGATCAGGGAAAGCTGGCCGGGGTTGGCCTTGCTCTTCTTGGCTCGGCTGCGAGAGCCTGAATCAGGTGAGTGGTGCCCCATGCCCATGATGCTGTGCACGGTGGCGGGCGATGACATCATCTCCAACCACATCAGGGCATCGAGCTCCGATGCTCTGACGCCAAGACCTTTGCTGAAGCGGATGAACTGCTCTTCGAGCTCCAGGTAGTGGCGCTCAACGGTCAAGTTGCTTTCGAAGAACTTACCCAGTAGCCCCGCGCGAAGAATGTGGATGTCCAGGATGGCCACATCGTCCGCATCCAGCCAGTTACGGGCAACCCACGATGCGGTCTTGTAACCAATGCCTGGAATATCCAGCAGCCAGTCGCGCAACGCTTTGCCGGAGCCTAGCGGAGGCTTTTCAGCAGACAGCTTCTGAAGGGCCGCGCAGAGGTAGCGAGCCTTCTGTGTGACGAAGCGGTACCGCACTTGGCGACCATCGATAGTCAGGGGCTCTTTCAGCCACTCGAGCAGGCTTTCTTCTGAAGGTGGTTGATCGCCAAAGGCACCCCGCTCCTTGACGTGCTGAAAGGCGGCGAGCCCGACGCTAGCGGGGATGCCATGTCCACCCAACAAGCACGCGCCAACTTCTTCTTTCAGTGTCGCGCCGAGCTTGTAGTTGATCCGATCGCCAGTAAGACGGCGTGCGTACACTTGGTAGGCCCAGTAGGCAGGAGTCGGGAACGCCTCCATGGCTCCCCACGGGACGCCCGGAATAACTTCTGCGTCTGCTGTGGGCAGCTCGACACTGAAGACCGCTTGGTCCATGAAAATAGCGCCTAATTGCATCAGGCTACCTCCTCGGCAATGCCGTAGTGTTCCTGCATCCATTGCAGTAACTCGTGTCGCTCAATGGGATCTAGACTCTCGATACGAGTACGGAGCCTGGTTTGGCGACGCTGAATGGTTTGGCGGTCTCGGAATGTTTCGCCCATGTATCGGCTGTCGTGCAAACGGCTGGGAGGTTCGAAGTTCATCCACACCGTTTCCTCGCGCAGCTCTGCATGGGTCTTAGCCGGAAAACTCACCTTGCGCCACCCGATGAGCTCGCGGTTGTAGAGATCACAGTCATAGCCCGAAAGCATCACTTTGCAAGGTAATGCGACCAAGCACCGCAGCAAGCGGATGTGGTCTTCTTCCGAGTAATCGCAGCGATAGACCTTCGCTCGACGGCGGGTTACCGGAACGTAGGGCGGATCGACATAGACCAGCTCTTGGCCTTCGAACGAATACCCTTCAAGGAACGCAACCGCGTCGACTTGGTAGAGTTCGCAGGTATCTGGCAGCTCCGTTTGCCAAAGCTCAATGACTTTGGCGTCAAGGTCCAGGCCAATGTTGCGCTGCGCAGCCTTTTTGTTGCGCATGACGGCGCCGCCACCAAGGTGGGATTCGATGTACGTCTGATGCGGTGGCATCAGGTTGATCAAGCGCTGGTAGCACTTGCCTTTTCCGCCTGGATATTTCATGCGCCAAGCATCGTCAGAAATGACGATGACGTCAAGGCGAAGCGCCGAACGGCCAGCATGCGTGGAGTTCGGTTAAGGTGTAGTCACGAAATGTAGATGGACTCCGCAGGCCTGCCCCAGCTTTTCAACGGATCATACTCAGCTTTTGAGCGGGAGAACGTAGGCTGATCAGATACGGAGTCAGTAACTTGCCTTGGGTCGAATATCAATCGGCAGAGTGGGGGGCAATTTCCGATCAGCTCCAACAGAGGTGTCTACCTAACCCGTGGCGATTTAATTCAGTTGGGTGCCATTGTGTTGGCGCTGATACGATTTTGACCCAAGCTACCGGAATTCATTGACCCACCCGAAGGTTCAGCAACGATGACCTTGCGCGGGATTTCTGAGGCTATATATGGGTTAGTCAAAATCAGCAGCTTGGGTCAAACGTGTCAGCACCAACAGTGCTGGCGGACAAAGTGAGCCTTGGAATGGCGAGTACTACTGCTCTTTTGGCCACAGCGCCACGCGTCCCTGGCAGGATGCCCAATCACTTGGTTTTATCTGTGGCGTCGGCGGCACTTGGTACAGCAAAAGCCTGAAGATGCTCGCACCAGACGACCGAGTATGGGTGAACATCCCGCAGCAAGGCTATGTGGGTGTCGGCCGAGTCACCGGTTTGTCGCAGCCTAACTGGTCATTGCATGCGAAACCAAATTCACGCCTATAGCGGCAAAAACAAAGGGGGCTAAATATTTTGTCAAGTCGGCTATTTCACTTATCCCAATCCACAAATATGAAGCTTCCGGAAGAGATAATTGATATTCCATTATGGATGCGCCAAGAAAACCAGAAACGCCAACTATAAGAACCGAATAAATTATTAATGCGAATCCATTTTTGTAATTTTCATGTCTGTCTATTTGTTCCGATTTATATGTTCTGTGAATTCTGCCAGCACCGTAGAAAATGCAAGCTATTAGCGATGCAAGCCAAAAAAATACGATTAACATCTTACAAGTTCCTGTGAGGATTTATTAGAAATGGAAACTAAGCCCTAAACCCAATGGATTCTTCCGTGCTTTAGCCAGAAGTGGGATTCGCAGCCGCTTTTTAACCAAACCGATGGGTGCAGCGATGGATGCCCGTGTTTGTCGAGTTTGCAATCCCAGCGGGGACTTGCCTCCTCGATTAGCAAAAGTTCGATCGTGTGCCCGCAACCGCATGGACATTTGAAACCGACACACCAGTCCTCTTGGCCATCCCTGGCCAGGAGTAGTGACCGCATCGGCATCTTGGCTGGCAACGAATCCCCTTGGATGACCATCAGCTTTCGTGCTGGCAGTAGCGGGTCGAGCTTGCACAGAAGGCGCTGATACAGTTGTTTTAACATGCTTACCTCACGCCCAGATCAGGAAGGCCAAGAAGGGGTTCTTTGCAGCCTTCGGCAAGCCGTGGCTTGGGGATGGCTGGGAAGGACTTCTCGGTGTAGTAGTCTTCTTCGCAGCCCGACAATGTGAAGACTGTGCGTGCGTACCGACTGTTCTCCTCCTCGCGAAACGGGAAGGCGCGGGCGATGAACTCAGATACACAGGCTGATGCCGCGCGCATGTTGAGCGTGATTACCGAAGGTGCCTCTTCCTGCATCCCCGTGATGTAACCGCGTTCAACCTGGTCTCGGTGAGCGTGTGGATCCGCCAGGTAAAGGTATTCCGCCTGCAACGTCTCAGGTGTGTAGACGCCGCGGTCCCCCAAAGACGATCCACCTGGTTTTACGTAATCAATGCGTCCGACCACGTCCGCGATTGCCCGACCACCATGACCATCGCTACGTGTAGGAATCTTGACCCCGACATCAATGAGCGGAATCAAAAAGGTGGTTGAAATGAGATCTGCCACCATCCGTGCCTGGTGGGTGTCGACGCAGGAGAAAATAACGTCGGCACCGGCCGCTGACAGAACCGCCTCGCGAGTCAGGATCGACGCATTGATCGGCTTGGCAAACGGGGTATCGCGGATGCGGTTGATGGCGTCGGCAAACATCTCCACTTTTGGTCGTCCCATCTTCGTATCGACCAAAGTGGAGTTCAGGATCCTGTTGAGGTTTTTTAGCTCGACATGATCGTGGTCGATCAAAATTACTTCGCCGAACCCAAGCCGGGAGAGCCCTTCAGCCACGATGGAGCCGGTTCCTGAAACGCCAATCACAACTGCGCTCAACCGATTCAAGGTCGCCGTCATACCCGACGTAAATGCAATTGGAGGCCGTTCAGGTTGGGGCGCTGAGTCCCACCAGTATTTTATGTCGTCGCCCGATACCGTAACCAACGCCACAGGTGTGCAGGTCATATCATGTTCATAGAGCCGCGCTCGGATCTCCCCGCCCGGAATCATGATGGCAGACCCGTGGACTGCATCTACACCTTGAAACAACGACGGAATCGACTTGGCGTCGCTTTGGTCGTCGACCTCAGAGAAGGCAAAGTATCCGCCTGGATGCGAGTGCACCAGGATGATCGACAGCGACTCATCATCGGCTATGTCGATCCCCTGTTCCAGGTAGCTGCCGGGCCAGGTGATGTAGTTTGCATCACGGTCCGCGCACTCATCGTAAGGAACGACGATCAGATGCTTTGCGAACAGCTTTAAATGTTCGCCGGCGTAGCGCGTGCAAATGAGTATGGCGGCGGCTTCCAGGCCGTCGCCCGGGAACAGATGTTCCCGAAGCGAGGCGTGAATCTCCTCCGTCAGAACAAGACGAGAGTCGATGCTCATTCACCGATCTCCTTGTGAATGCAGCCTTCGACCAGGGCAAGTTGAGTGATCACATTGTCCGTCGCGGGATTCCACGGAGTCGTCGTACGGTGCCGCGACCAGCCCTGAAAGGAATCCCCGTCAACGACAGCAGTGATCTGCACGCAGGGAATCACAACGCGGCTGGTAAGGCTCACGGCCGGGTTAAAGTAAAACATGTCGATTTGAGAGGTGGGATAACCAGGCGGAACCTCGAGTGCGAGGCGGACAATCTGAGGGGTGTAACCTACGGGCAAGTGATAGTTGTGGATCACCAGCCACCGGCGATTTTCGCTCAGGCAGGTCTCCCAACGAAGGCCCATCTGATCAAGATGCTGCTCATCGACTGGCAACAGACTGAAAAGCCGGCGGGGCGGCAATGCCGCCTCACCGTTGGCCACGTCCTTAGGCGTGAGGCGCAGCTTCTCGATGCCCTGTGTCGTCAGATCAATGACGTCATCAAGGGTTTTTTCCTGCTTCGGCTGACCCTCGACCTTGAGGTAGATATGCCAGCTTTCGTTCGGGTTCAGCCCTGCCCGAACCACAGCGTCACGCACCTTGATCGTCGGCGTATCGATCTCGAGCACGACGCCTTGGACATTAAGCTTCCAAACCGCCTTGCGGGTGATGAAGCGTTCGATACCCGCTTCGTCCAGATTAACGATGGCGGTGTCCTGGATTTCAAGATCGGCTTCTTCCTCGCGCTCCAGCAGCAGACGCTTGTTTTCGCCAACCTCTGCAAGCGTGCGGATCTGGTGCCCGGTAATGTGCTGATAAGGCCAGTCCTTGCGAGCGCCATCAACGGTAAGGAAGTAGCTGCGGTCGGTCTCGACCACGATGAAGCGGGCCGGCTCAAATTCAAGCGTCACGAATTCATCTGGGCGGATGTCTTCCATAGCGCCGGAGGCAAGCAACTGAATGACAGTCGCCAGCTGGTCAGGCTTGAAGCCGACCGCCGCCGCGATCTGGGCGCCGGTGGGTGTTTTGTCCTCGATAGTTACCTGGCGGAAAACGAGGTTCTTGTCGGCCACTTCGATCACGAAGCCGTTGTGGTGGTTCTGATGAATAACTTCCATGGTGTATCTCCTAACGGTTGCCCTTTTTGGGCGGGTTATGGCCTCGAATGAAGCCAGTTTGTTTTCGTAGGAGAGGGAACACGATCAGCGCTTGACTGACCGGCAACGCACGAAGATACTCATCCAGCACAGACGTATTCGTGTTTGAGTTAAGGCGCAACTGCAATTGCGCTTTGACTTTCCTTCCTTCGATGTCCTCTTTCAAATTCCCTTTCGTGTCGCTTCCTAATTTTGTTGTGTGGCGCGTTTCGCCGTGCGCCTCATTTCGTGAGGTCGATTACATCTGCTTGCGGCGCGTACCGTTTGATCGCTTCAATCGCGGCATCACGGGCTTGCACCGATTCGTATAATTCGCTTTGCCCGATGACTCGGTTATTGGCC
Organism: Pseudomonas sp. LBUM1670; assembly: GCF_059695695.1. Taxonomy (NCBI): domain Bacteria; kingdom Pseudomonadati; phylum Pseudomonadota; class Gammaproteobacteria; order Pseudomonadales; family Pseudomonadaceae; genus Pseudomonas; species Pseudomonas sp. LBUM1670. The sequence continues at coordinate 33,021 of NZ_CP166783.1, forward strand.
GCCCTCAAATGAAAGTGCGCCTTGCCCCCTTGTGTCACAGCCCTCGCGTAAAACCGGTCATACGGCGCGTGCTCCCGACATGAGCCAATGCCGTTTTCACACCCGGCGAGTGTCTTGTAGCCCTCGCTGGACATTATGATTTCTCCGTTTGGCGCCTTCAGGTGGAAGTACCTTTCCTCGTCCGTGCCCCTTTTGATTTCAAATCGTGCCTTCATCCTTTAGCTCCTCGGACGTTCCTTTTCAGCGTCTCGATAAATGAATCTGTTTAACTGCAAGCATAAAAAAAGGGACTGAGCGGAAGCTTAGACCCTTTTTCTGATTAATGGAAGCCATTTAAGCGGACTGTCCAATCACCTGATATACAAATTCCTTGCCCCCTGTCTCAGCGGCTTCCTCGGTCCTCATCAAAAAACCTTCTTCTGACAGTCGCTTGAGGCGGGTGCTAGCGTTCTGGACGCTGATGTTCAGCTCCTCAGCCACCTTGGAGGTAGTGGTAGCGCGATGACTCACCACCATATCCAGGAGCGCTTTGCTCGAGGCGGTAGGTTCTGGACCCACAAATTTGCATTCATGGCCAAACCAGCACGTTAAGCGCTGATCACCAGACAGCGCTGCACCATGCAAATTTGCAAAGATGTCTTCGTCATGGACGTCGAACGCAAAAAAGGTAAATTCCTTGCTGTATCGCTTGACTGTATAAATTAATGACTCACGAAGAAAGGAAACATCTGCGCCTTCTAGACCTGAAAGCGATACGCCAATTACGGTTTTGCCGCGAAGTTTATCGATGCAATCCAATAACTTGGCATGAGTTTTCCTACCCCTTGAAGTGCCATAGGGGTTACTTTCTTCCGTGAAGCCCCGCAGATTTATGATATATATTTTCTCGTTCATGGCTCGAGTTTAAGCAGAGATTGATTTTTTGTCAAGATGAATTCAAACACGATGTGTGTGCCTATTAGCTTAGGCAAGTTCAATATCCAGCTGGCACTTTCAATAACGCCAGATTGATACTCTAACGTGACAGAGAAGTTTTCCTGTCTGATTTTAATTTTTGTATTCAGTAACTTTTCTGCTTCTTCGTGACTGGTATGTAATCCGGCTCCACCACGCCCGGCACCACGCCGACTTAGCCCGCCTTTAAGTACGGTATGTATGATTAGCTTCGGATCTGAAGCCTGTAATGCTTTATCAAATTTCTTAGCAATATCTGGAAACTGCTCTTCAAGTACAGGGCGCAAAGTCTGGCAAATGCCTTTTCCAGAGTCAGATACCACAGTAGTAATCCGCGCTTTGTTGGTATCGGGGCCGCGATAACACTGTAGCCCCGCTATGCCAGGGATTTTAGTATCGGAATGTTCTTCAACATTGCCTACATACTCGGCGACTACTGTAAAAAGCTTATTTGCATGGTCACCACCGAATGCCTCGATAAAACTTTGTTTGATACGCGCCGGTACATTCTCGGAACCTTTAATTTCCAGTAGCTCAACGAGTCCGACATTGTTTGCATTGTATTGCTGAGCAGCAGAGCTCGCGGGGCGTTTTGGCAGCACTTTAACCGCCGGATCTAGTCTGTCAATGAACCCTGAACGGTTCAAATAACTAAGAGTTTTTTTGTTGTCTGTAAAATCAATTTCTACTTTTTTCTTGGCTGCTACAAGCTGGTTGGCCAGAGCGAGTATCTTCACCGCTGCGCAGAGTAAAACGCTGCGTTCCGGTGCGACCTTGATAATAATGTGACCGTGATCTGCATCCAGTGGAGACCCTGCTTTCGCCAAAGCCCTTTCGAAATGCGCTTCCGATAGCCATGCACCGGCACATGTCAACTCCAAAATGAAGCTGGCACTTTTTATGACCGACCATCCAAACGTGTCAGGATTTTGAACGAAAATATCCCGATGTTCATGAAGATGGTGGGATATCGCTTTTCGCTCAAGTTCTAGCTGGCTTGCAATTTCTCGCGCCTTCAGTCCTGAGGTTTTATTGAGAAGCTGAATAATCCTTTTCTGCATACCTTGCTCGAGATAGTGCGTGAGTGACGGTGGCAAACTTTAAGTCGCAAAAAACGATATCTTAGAATGTTCGTATCACAAGTGTTGGAAGTATTTGCTGGAATTGCTCACACGGAGAAACGTTTCAGTAGATCGGGACTCTGCGATGATACACCGGCACTCGTGCTCGATGAAGTCAAAAAGCCATACTAACACTTGCCCCAACGCTGTATGCGGCGTCTTTTCTGCTAGGCGCTCATGTACTTTGAATTTCAAGCCAACCACCTAGCGCACGATGATGAGTCAAGTGACCGCCACGAGACCCCAACGCTTCACCATCCTGGACCTGAAGAGTTTTGGGGGCCGATTAATTTATCTACAACGATTATGGATTTGAGGTCTGAGCTGCATGTTGACGCGGAGGCTGAGTTGGACCATTCACTGAGATGTCGTTGACCCAGTCTGATTTCTTGTGGACCATTGCCTGCGATTTGGAGGTAAGAGCATAGGAGAAAAAATGACTACGTTGATTTCATGGCTTGGAGTTGATCAACGAGGACCATCGTCAATTTACTTGGCAAGTGATAGTCGGATTTCATGGGGGGCAGCTGATGCTTGGAATTACGGAGGGAAACTTTTTATCGCAAAGTCTTCGCCTGAGGCTTTTGGATTTTGTGGAGATGTGCTCTTTCCGCTGTTAGTGATCGGTCCTATATGCGAAAGGATAGATGCTGGTGGGATGTTCTTTGGTTGCCGTAATTTTTACGAAAAGCTGGAGCGAGTTCGAAAAAGTGTGGAGGTAAGCTTTAGTGATTATCCTACGTCACAAAGAAGACCTTTTCAGATTTTTTATATTTCTCGGACAGGGCAAGGGATAGCATGTGAATTTCATGCTGGGCGTGTATATAGTTCTGGTTCTAGAGTCGTGAGTTCTGAGGTAATGGAGTTTCCTGGTGGTCCTGTTTCAGGTTTTCGCTCTGGACTGATAAGAGGGGCAGGATCTGGAAGCGGCTCGATCAAGAATTGGGAATACCGTTGGCAGCAAACAGATGTACAAAACACAAGTCGAAGCGTCTTCGGTGCTTTTTGTTCGTCGCTAAAAAGCGGAGATGATTCGTTGACAGGAGGTGCACCACAACTTGTTGGAATCTACCGGGCCGGCTTGGCTAAGCCACTGGGGGTAATATGGGAGGGTAAAAGATACTTATCGGGTGTAGAGCTGGAAGATATTTCAGCTTGTGAAGAGTTAGACTGGCGGAATGAAAAATTTGAAGTGTGTGACCCTCAAACGTTAGAAGTTCGAAAAGGGGCCCAAAAACAGCCGATACCGCGTAAACTAATAACTTAACTGAAATCACCTGTAAAAAGCTCTGAATCAAAGCTTTTTACCAGGTGGGATTCGCGCCCACGACCTCTTACATGTATCTGTAAGCGCTCTAACTAACTGAGCTACTGGTTCGCGCCGGAATCTAAGTTGTTTTGCCTGAATGTGTCAAGGGCTTTTTGCTTCGATGGGATTCTTGGAACTATATTTTTATGCCGATTTTTCTAACTAAACGAACTACGCACTGCGGCAGGTGGAAAAACCCTAAAACTGATCTATTCGATGTTATGGAATCCAATAACAAAGCCACCAAACCTAGACAGCGTCAAATTGATAGTCTATTGCATTAACGTCATGGGATTAAAACCGTCCGAAAAGGATGAAGGATACGGCTCGGCCTAGAGCGATTTGCATGTTGATTTCATCGTTTGGGTTAAGCGGGTTATTGGTAAGCGTCCGGCGAAGTGACCTACCCGATCCCAGCGACAAGGGCGATGTTGTCCACTTAAAAATACGTGGACACTATCGCCCCTATCATCAGGATTGCCATGCGCCAAAGAACCTCTTATCCCAAACCCTTTAAAGCCCAGATCGTCCAAGAATGCCTGCAACCTGGCGTGTCGATGGCCAGCGTGGCCCTGCGTCACGGCATTAACGCCAACCTGGTTCGAAAGTGGATACCTGCTTATCGTGATCATCAGGCGCCGGCTTTGCCTGCTTTTGTTCCGATGAAGCTTGCGCCCGCAGACACGCCTGTTTGCTCGACAGATCGGCTTGCAGCCGGTGACCACACCAGTGCGCAGCCCGCAGAGCAACGGCATGGCCGAGAGCTTCGTGAAGACGATCAAGCGTGATTACGTGGCGCACATGCCTAAGCCGGATTGCGAAACGGCACTGCGCATCTTGGCAATTGCCTTCGAGCATTACAACGAGCAGCATCCGCACAGCGCCTTGAACTATCGCTCACCGAAGGAATTCAGGCGCTTGGCAGCGGCATCAATTTAACAGAGAGGTGGTGTCCGGTTTAGTAGGGGCAAGTCCAGGGATCGCCTTGAGCGTTTACGAACGGTGAAACTTCACATGCACTGCACGGTGTGGCCGCATTTACCCAGAAAACCGGTCAAGCCGCGGGTCGTCTGTAACTGATGTAGAGCCCTCAAAGCTCCTTGAAAAACCATCTAAAAGGATGCTAGACATAACGAACACGTGCCATTGAGTTTGCGACCATGAAGTCCACGTTAGCCGAAGAACTGCTCCTGATCGTGAAGAACGCTCCGCGACTATATTTCGCTCCGTTGATCGGTGCCATAAAAGAGGTCCGCTCTGAGCTGCGTAAAATATCCGGGGGAGATTCAAAAAATGAAACGCCGCTTTGAGCGCTTTTGATCTGTTCTAGGTATTGGATAAGCGGAGCAGGTCACTGCCTGAACCGGTGATACGCTCACCGCTCACCACTCTCCACTCAGCAACAGAATGTTGATTGAACATTGAGCGCTTGGGTAGGCAGTCATTACCCTTAACTTGAGTTGCACCACTATGCCGGCGAGCTGACATTCGAGGAACCCTTTAGAGTGCCGTCACTCACTCGCCCTTTGATGAAATATGAACAAAACCAGTGTCGGTAATGAGGCTAAAAAAGAGTTCCATATGAGGCATTTCGACAACCCTCGCCCGGCCAAACCCCCTAAGCCGAAGCCCCGCGTCAGGAAAGGTAGCCGCGATACAGTCACGATAGTGGATGAAGCCGCCCGCGTTGGCGACGAGGATTTCGCTTACTTTATTGCGACCGGTACGCTCCGGTCGACTAAGTGAGGATAAGTGGCATCGACGAAGCACGTGGGCGCTTCAGCCACTAAGACGCGCAGGTTCGTTGACCTCGCCATCCTTCGCGGCAGTCAGACGGGCTGCATACTGATGAGGACAATGAGATCGTCCCCTTGCCGCTGGTGATTCAGTCAACCAACAACCAGACATCATCCGCGCTTGCGCTCATCAGTACGTATAAACCTCCATCACTGTCGCTCCCCATACAAACACCTTAGATCGCCGGTTGAGCGGCTGAAGGTTGAAGTGGGAACAGTTTTACTCGAAAGCATCTATTCTGTGACGCGGGTAGGTTTTTCTCATTTATTTTGTGAATTCCAACCGGAGGACTCACAAAAAAAATGATTTTCTGCCAGCGTTTGCTGGGGCTCCCGAATCATCTATTTTGTGAACCTACATCCCGGCAGACCCGCCAGACAAAAAAGGCCAGCGCATTGCGCTGGCCTTTTTTATAACACCAAATTCCGCATAAGCTGAGTAACGGCTAAGCATCGCTGCTCAAATTTCACGCACAAAAAACCGGCTATATCAGCCGGTTTTTTTACGCCAGAAAAAAACTTATGCACGTTTTTCGTCATTTTATGAGCTTAGGAAATATGTATATAAATCATAAGCCTACAGACAAAATCCGCCACTTTTCAGCGAAACGGTGCACAGGTTATCCACAGAATCTCAGACAGCCATCTGATCACTGGGAGTCGGCGATTGCGGAGCAGGTGGAAGCGAGCCCATTTCCCGCTGCATCTGTTCGTTCCAGGCCTGAACCCGATCATTGAGCGCGGCAATGGCTCGCGGCCCGCTGCCCTCGGCGTACATGGGTTCGCCGATAATCACGGTGATGACGCCCTGCTTCTTCGCCCAGCCGGTTTTAGGCCAGAACTTGCCGGCATTGTGCGCAATCGGCAGCACGGGAAGCGCGGCGTTGACCGCCAAAGCGGTGCCTCCGCGTGAGAATTTTCCGACAGTACCATAAGGAACTCGCGTCCCTTCAGGAAAGATCAGCACCCAGACGCCATCCTTCAGCAATTCATCGCCTTTCTTCGCCACATGCTTGAGCGCGGCCTTCGGGTTGTCGCGGTCGATGGCGATCGGTCGCAACATGGCCATGGCCCAACCGAAGAACGGCACAAACAGCAATGAGCGCTTCAATACCTGGCTCAACGGCTCGAAGTAGGCCGAGAGGAAGAACGTCTCCCACGTGCTCTGGTGGTTCGACTGAATCACGCAGGGCTGGTCAGGCACGTTCTCGGCGCCCTTCACTTCGTAGCTGATGCCCAGAAAGACTTTGCTCAGCCACAAGGCGCAGCGGCACCAGTACACGTTGATGAAGCGATAGCGTGCCTTGAATGGCAGAAATGGCGCGATAAAAAAGCTCAGGCTGCACCAAAGCAAAGAGCTGGTGCCCAGCAACAGATAAAAGAGGAACGTTCTGAAGGCCTGCAGTATCGACATGGTGACGGTTACCGTGCGGGCTCTGCCCGTCTATATAAAGCGCACTTCCGATCAGTCCTAATCGGAACAATCGAAGCACTCTAATTGTGGATAAGTTCTGCGGCAATCGCCGCGAGATCGTCAAAAATCAAGGTGCCTACCGGTAGGGTCTTGCCCAAAGTCTTTTCGCCTTTCCCGGTCTTTACCAAAACTGGCTGAGAATCGACGGCTTTGGCGGCTTCCAGGTCACCAAGACTGTCGCCGACGAACCATAGATCAGTCAGCGACACGTTGTAATGCGCGGCGATGGTTTTCAGCATCCCGGGTTTTGGCTTGCGGCAATCGCAGCCTTCGTCCGGCCCGTGCGGGCAATAGACGATCAGCCCGACTTCACCGCCCTGCTCCGCCACCAGCGAGCGCAAGCGCTCATGCATGGCGTCCAGGGTGGCGAGGTCGTAATAGCCGCGAGCGATGCCGGACTGGTTGGTAGCGACGGCTACCGTCCAGCCGGCCTTGCTCAACTGCGCGATGGCTTCGATCGAACCGGGGAGCGGAATCCACTCCTCCACTGACTTGATGTAAGCGTCGGAGTCGTAGTTGATCACCCCGTCCCGATCGAGAATCAGCAGTTTCAACAGCAGCCCCTTAGCCCAGCAGCGAAATGTCGGCGACGCCGAGGAACAGCCCGCGCAGACGCGACAGCAGCGCATACCGGTTGGCGCGCACGTTGGCGTCATCCGCGTTGACCATCACGGCTTCGAAGAACGCATCCACCGGCTCGCGCAAGGCCGCCAGGCGCGCCAGAGATTCGCTGTACTGACGCGCAGCGGCCATTGGCTGAACAGCCTGGTCTGCCTGTTGAATCGCCGAGTACAGGGAGAACTCGTTGGCATTGTCGAAATACTTGGCTTCAACGACCGACGGAACAGAGCCTTCCACCTTGCTCAGCAAGTTGGACACGCGCTTGTTCACCGCGGCGAGGGCAGCGGCTTCCGGCAGTTTTCGGAAAGCTTCTACCGCTTGTACGCGCTGATCGAAGTCCAGCGCCGAACCCGGTTTGAGGGCACGCACCGAGAGGTAAGTCCCGACATCGACGCCTTCGTCTTCGTAACGGGCACGCAGACGGTCAAATACAAACTCGAGAACCGAGTCAGCCAGGCCAGCAGCTTTGACCTTGGCACCGAACGCATTCACAGCGAACGCCACGGCATCGTTCAGATCAAGGTCGAGCTTCTTGTCGATCAGGATCCGCAACACACCCAGCGCTGCACGGCGCAGGGCATACGGGTCTTTGCTACCGGTCGGCAGCATGCCGATACCGAAAATGCCGACCAGGGTGTCGAGCTTGTCGGCGATGGCCACGGCCGCACCGGTCAGGGTGGTCGGCAGTTCAGCGCCGGCGCCGCGCGGCATGTACTGCTCGTTCAGCGCCAGAGCAACTTCTTCCGGCTCGCCGTCGTTGAGGGCGTAGTAGTAGCCAGCGACGCCTTGCATCTCCGGGAACTCACCGACCATCTCGGTCGCCAGGTCGCACTTGGACAGCAAGCCGGCACGGGAAGCCCATGCAGCGTTGCCGCCAATGCGTTGCGCGATGAACGCAGCCAGTTTGGAAACGCGCTCGGCCTTGTCGTAGACGCTGCCGAGTTTTTCCTGGAACACCACGTTTTGCAGACGCAGGTTGAAGTCTTCGAGTTTCTGCTTCTTGTCTTGCTTGAAGAAGAACTCGGCGTCGGTCAGGCGTGGGCGAACCACTTTCTCGTTACCGGCGATGATCTGCTGCGGGTCTTTGCTTTCGATGTTGGCCACGGTAATGAAACGCGGCAACAACTTGCCATCGGCATCCAGCAGGCAGAAATACTTCTGGTTGTCCTGCATGGTGGTGATCAGCGCTTCTTGCGGCACGTCGAGGAAACGCTCTTCGAACGAGCACACCAGCGGCACTGGCCATTCAACCAACGCGGTCACTTCGTCGAGCAGGGCTGGCGGAACGATCGCCGTGCCTTCCTGCATCGTCGCCAGCTCTTCGGTGCGCTTGCTGATAATTGCGCGACGCTCGTTGGCGTCGGCCAGAACGTAAGCGGCACGCAAGTCGGTCAGGTAGTTGGTCGGCGAGGTGATACGCACGTTTTCCGGGTGATGGAAACGGTGTCCACGGGAATCGCGACCGGCCTTCTGGGCGAGGATGGTGCAATCGATGACCTGGTCACCGAGCAACATCACCAGCCATTGGGTTGGACGAACGAATTCTTCCTTGCGAGCGCCCCAGCGCATGCGCTTCGGGATCGGCAGGTCGTTCAGGGAATCTTCGACGATGGTCGGCAGCAGGCTCGCCGTTGGCTTGCCGGCGATGTTTTGGCTGTAACGCAGTTTCGGCCCGCTCTGATCGATTTCGCTCAGCTCTACGCCGCACTTCTTGGCAAAACCCAGTGCCGCTTGCGTCGGGTTGCCTTCGGCATCGAAGGCGGCCTGACGTGGTGGGCCGTCGAGGTTGATGCTGCGATCCGGTTGCTGAGTCGACAGTTCGGTGATCAGCACCGCCAGGCGACGTGGCGCAGCGTAGACGGTTTTGGTCTCGTAATTCAGGCCAGCGGCTTGCAAGCCCTTGTCGATACCGGCCAGGAAGGCCTCGGCCAGGGTGTTCAGGGCTTTGGGTGGCAGTTCTTCGGTGCCCAGTTCAACCAGAAAATCTTGAGCACTCATTGTGCAGCCTCCAGCTTGGCCAGTACTTCATCACGCAGGTCCGGGGTCGCCATTGGGAAGCCCAGCTTGGCGCGAGCCAGCAGATAGGCTTGCGCAACGGAACGCGCCAGGGTGCGCACACGCAGAATGTATTGCTGACGCGCGGTCACCGAGATCGCCCGGCGCGCATCCAGCAGGTTGAAGGTGTGGGACGCCTTCAACACCATTTCGTAGCTCGGCAATGGCAGCGGCTGGTCGAGTTCGATCAGGCGCTTGGCTTCGCTTTCGTAGAAATCGAACAGTTCGAACAGCTTCTCGACGTTGGCGTGTTCGAAGTTGTAGGTCGACTGCTCTACTTCGTTCTGGTGGAACACGTCGCCGTAAGTCACTTTGCCCATCGGGCCGTCAGCCCAGACCAGGTCGTAGACCGAGTCCACGCCCTGCAGGTACATGGCCAGACGCTCGAGGCCGTAAGTGATCTCGCCGGTTACCGGGTAGCACTCGATGCCGCCCGCTTGCTGGAAGTAAGTGAACTGCGTCACTTCCATGCCGTTCAACCAGACTTCCCAGCCCAGACCCCAGGCGCCCAGCGTCGGCGACTCCCAGTTGTCTTCGACGAAGCGAATGTCGTGGACCAGCGGGTCCAGGCCGACATGCTTGAGGGAGCCCAGGTACAGTTCCTGAAAGTTGTCCGGGTTTGGCTTCAGAACCACCTGGAACTGGTAGTAGTGCTGGAGGCGATTCGGGTTTTCGCCGTAGCGGCCGTCAGTCGGGCGACGACTGGGCTGCACATAAGCGGCGTTCCAGGTTTCCGGGCCGATGGCGCGCAGAAACGTGGCAGTGTGGAAAGTCCCGGCGCCTACTTCCATATCGTAGGGCTGAAGTACCACGCAACCTTGTTCGGCCCAGTATTGCTGAAGGGCGAGGATCAAGTCTTGGAAGGTACGCACGGCTGGCGTAGGCTGGCTCACGAAATTCACCTGTTTCTTGGGCTGCGATTTAAAGAGCGGGAGTATACCCGATTCGTTGCTGCGCACGCCCCCTGGAGCCTTATGCCACGCTGCTTTTGGTGTTCCGAAGATCCGTTGTACATGGCTTATCACGACCAGGAGTGGGGCACGCCGCTACGCGATGCGCAGGGATTGTTCGAGTTGCTTTTGCTCGAAGGGTTCCAGGCCGGTCTCTCCTGGATCACGGTGTTGCGTAAACGTGAACGATATCGCGAGGTGCTGTTCGGCTTCGACGTACAGCGCGTGGCGCAGATGAGCGACGCCGAAATCGATGAATTGATGCTCGATCCCGGCATTATTCGCAATCGCCTCAAACTCAACGCGGCCAGGCGCAATGCCCAGGCCTGGCTGGCGCTGGAGGACCCGGTGGAGTTTCTCTGGTCCTTCGTGGGTGGCCAACCGGTTATCAATCATTTCAAGGATCGCACCGAAGTGCCGGCGGTCACGCCGGTCGCTGTGGAAATGAGCATAGGCCTGAAAAAGGCGGGTTTCACCTTCGTCGGTCCAACTATTTGCTACGCGTTGATGCAGGCCTCGGGGATGGTCATGGACCACACCCGCGATTGTGATCGCTACGCGGCCCTTGCAAACGGCGGTTAGAATAGCCGCCTCGCGCACAGCACAAGATCAGGAGTGACCTGTGGATAAGTTAAAAGGCGCCTTGCTGGTAGGCGCTCTGCGGCTGTTTGCCCTGCTACCGTGGCGGGCAGTGCAGGCGGTGGGCTCGGCCATCGGCTGGATGATGTGGAAAACCCCTAACCGTTCCCGCGACGTGGTGCGGATCAATCTGGCCAAGTGCTTTCCCGAGATGGACCCTGCCGAGCGCGAGCGTCTGGTGGGCCAGAGCCTGAAAGACATCGGCAAGTCCCTGACCGAAAGTGCGTGCGCGTGGATCTGGCCGGCGCAGCGTTCCATCGATTTGGTGCGCGAAGTCGAAGGGCTCGACGTATTAAAGGACGCCCTGGCCTCTGGCAAAGGTGTCGTCGGCATCACCAGCCACCTCGGTAACTGGGAGGTGTTGAACCACTTCTATTGCAGCCAGTGCAAACCGATCATTTTCTATCGCCCGCCCAAGTTGAAGGCGGTAGATGAATTGCTGCGCAAACAACGGGTGCAACTGGGTAACAAGGTCGCCGCCTCCACCAAGGAAGGCATCCTCAGTGTCATCAAGGAAGTGCGCAAAGGTGGTGCAGTGGGCATTCCCGCTGACCCGGAACCGTCCGAATCCGCCGGGATCTTCGTGCCGTTCTTCGCCACTCAGGCGCTGACGAGCAAGTTCGTACCGAATATGCTCGCCGGCGGTAAAGCGGTCGGCGTGTTCCTGCACGCCCTGCGCCTGCCGGACGGTTCGGGCTACAAAGTGATTCTCGAAGCTGCGCCAGAGGCCATGTACAGCACCGATACCGAGACGTCGTGCGCGGCCATGAGCAAGGTGGTCGAGCGCTACGTGCAGGCGTATCCGAGCCAGTACATGTGGAGCATGAAACGCTTCAAGAAGCGCCCACCGGGTGAAGAACGCTGGTATTGAGTGGATTGGCATGATCTGTGGATAACTGTAGGAGCGAGCTTGCTCGCGATGGACTCAAGAGCGCCGCGTTTAGCCAGTAAACACGCGTTTTTGTTAAAGACCATCGCGAGCAAGCTCGCTCCTACAGTTACCCACAACGGTTCAGCAAAGGGCGCAGTAGATGTCCGAACACCGCCAATCGTTTCGCATCAAGATCAGTCATGAAAGCTTTGGCGAATGCCTTGGCCAGACCCGCAATCTTTCGACCACGGGTGTCTACGTCAAGCATCCGGGCTTGTCTGCGTTGCCTGAAGGCGCGGTGGTGGTTGGTCAGGTGCAGGATTTACCCACAGGCGCGCCGCGTGTGCGCATGGAAGTGGTGCTGGTGGACGCCGAAGGCATTGGCTTGCGCTACCTTTGATCAGTGCGCCTGACGCTCAAGTTTCTTCAAAAAGACCGTCATCTCCTTTTCCGCCTGCTTGTCGCCGTGAACACGGGCGGCTTCCAGACCCTGTTCCCACGCCTGACGCGCGGCCGGATAGTCAGCCAGTGCCAGATGCGCCTTGCCCAGCAGTTTCCAGGCCGCCGAATACTTCGGATCGAACTCGACGCAACGCTGGAAATGCTCGGCGGCCTTGGTGTTATCCCCAAGATCCAGATAACCCTTGCCCAGGCCGAAGCGCAGCAATGAGTTATCCACACCCTTGGCGAGCATTTTTTCCAGGGATTCGATCATTGGTGGGATTTCCTTTTCAAAGTTATTCAGGGACAGCTCTGTTTTCTTGAGATTGCTTTCGCGGGCAAGCCCGCTCCCACAGTGATTGCAGTGAACACATATTTTGTGTCCGGCCTGGAATCCTGTGGGAGCGGGCTTGCCCGCGAAGAGGCCCGCCCAAACAACGCAAAATCCGGATCAGAAAAAGCTCAATCCCACATGAAATAGCTTTTCCACATCCCGGATATGCTTCTTATCCACAAGGAACAGAATCACATGGTCGCCCGCCTCGATCACCGTGTCGTCGTGGGCAATGATCACTTCTTCATCACGAATGATCGCGCCAATCGTGGTGCCCGGCGGCAAACCGATATTCTCGATGGCCTTGCCAATCACCTTGCTCGACTTCGCATCGCCATGGGCAATCGCCTCGATGGCCTCCGCCGCGCCACGGCGCAATGAGTGCACGCTGACGATATCGCCGCGCCGTACGTGGGCCAGCAAGGTGCCGATGGTCGCCAGTTGCGGGCTGATGGCGATGTCGATGTCGCCGCCCTGGATCAAATCGACGTACGCCGGGTTGTTGATGATGGTCATCACCTTCTTCGCACCCAGGCGCTTGGCCAGCAGCGATGACATGATGTTAGCTTCGTCGTCGTTGGTCAGGGCCAGGAAGAGATCGGCGTCGGCGATGTTCTCTTCCAGCAGCAAGTCGCGGTCCGAGGCGCTGCCCTGCAACACCACGGTGCTGTCGAGGGTGTCCGAGAGATGGCGGCAGCGGGCCGGGTTCATCTCGATGATCTTCACCTGATAACGGCTTTCGATGGCTTCGGCCAGACGCTCGCCGATCTGCCCGCCACCGGCAATGACGATGCGCTTGTAGCTCTCATCGAGGCGGCGCATTTCGCTCATCACGGCGCGAATATTCGCCTTGGCGGCGATGAAAAAGACTTCGTCGTCCGCCTCGATCACCGTGTCGCCCTGAGGCAGAATCGGCCGATCACGTCGGAAAATCGCCGCAACGCGGGTTTCGACATTCGGCATGTGTTCGCGCAACTGGCGCAGTTGCTGACCCACCAGAGGCCCGCCGTAGTACGCCTTCACCGCGACCAGTTGCGCTTTGCCTTCGGCGAAGTCGATCACCTGCAACGCGCCAGGATGCTGGATCAGGCGCTTGATGTAGTTGGTGACCACCTGTTCCGGGCTGATCAGCACGTCCACCGGAATTGCTTCGTTATCGAACAGCTCGGAGCGCGTCAGGTACGCCGCTTCGCGGACTCGGGCGATTTTAGTCGGTGTGTGGAACAGGGTGTGGGCGACCTGGCAGGCGACCATGTTGGTTTCGTCACTGTTGGTCACCGCCACCAGCATGTCGGCATCGTCCGCGCCGGCCTGACGCAGCACCGTCGGCAGCGAGCCGCGGCCCTGCACGGTGCGGATGTCCAGCCGATCGCCGAGGTCGCGCAGGCGTTCGCCGTCGGTGTCGACTATGGTGATGTCGTTGGCCTCGCTGGCCAAGTGTTCCGCCAGCGAACCGCCGACCTGCCCTGCGCCGAGGATGATGATTTTCATCCAGTCACTCCCTTGAAATCCGGTTAACCGCGCGCGGCGGCGATCTTGATCAGCTTGGCGTAGTAGAACCCGTCGTGGCCGCCTTCCTGGGCCAGCAACTGGCGACCGTGGGGCTGCTTGATGCCGGCTGCGGTGGCGAGGTCCAGTTCACGGGCGCCCGGCGTGCGGGCGAGGAAGGCTTCGATGACTTCGGTGTTCTCGGTCGGCAGTGTGGAGCAGGTGGCGTATAGCAGGATTCCGCCGACTTCCAGAGTTATCCACATGGCGTCGAGCAATTCGCCCTGAAGGACCGCCAGCGCAGCGATGTCATCCGGTTGGCGAGTCAGCTTGATGTCCGGGTGACGACGAATCACACCAGTGGCCGAGCACGGCGCGTCGAGCAAGATGCGTTGAAACGGCTTTCCATCCCACCAGGCGGCAGTGTCACGGCCGTCGGCGGCGATCAGTTCGGCGCTCAGGCCCAGGCGTGCGAGGTTTTCCCGAACGCGCACCAGACGCTTGGCTTCCAGATCCACGGCGACGACGCCGTCCAGTGCAGGTTCGGCTTCAAGGATGTGGCAAGTCTTGCCGCCCGGCGCGCAGCACGCGTCGAGCACCCGCTGGCCCGGCGCCAGATCGAGCAGATCGGCGGCCAGTTGCGCCGCTTCGTCCTGCACGCTGATCCAGCCTTCAGCGAAGCCCGGCAAGCTGCGCACGTCGGCGGCGGCGTCGAGAATGATGCCGTCCTGGCTGTAAACGCACGGCGTGGCGGCGATGCCCGCCTCGGTCAGCAGCCCCAAGTAGGCATCGCGGCTGTGATGGCGACGGTTGACCCGCAGAATCATCGGCGGATGTGCATTGTTCGCCGCGCAAATGGCTTCCCACTGCTCCGGCCAAAAGGCTTTCAGGGATTTTTGTAGCCAGCGCGGATGCGCCGTGCGCACCACCGGGTCATGTTCCAGCTCGGCCAGGAGCGCTTCGCTTTCACGCTGGGCGCGGCGCAACACGGCGTTGAGCAAGGCTTTCGCCCAAGGCTTCTTCAGTTTGTCGGCGCAACCGACGGTTTCACCGATGGCAGCGTGGGCCGGGACGCGGGTGTAAAGCAATTGGTAGAGGCCGACCAGCAACAGCGCCTCGACATCGGCGTCGGCAGCCTTAAAGGGCTTCTGCAGCAACTTGGCCGCCAGCGCCGACAAACGCGGTTGCCAGCGAGCGGTGCCGAACGCCAGGTCCTGGGTGAAGCCGCGATCGCGGTCTTCGACCTTGTCCATTTGTGTCGGCAGCGAACTGTTGAGTGAGGCTTTTCCGTTAAGAACTGCAGCAAGTGCCTTGGCGGCGGCCAGACGTGGATTCATTGAGCGTCCGCCGTTTGACCGAGGACGGTGCCGACGGCAAATTTCTCACGACGGCTGTTGTACAAATCGCTGAAGTTCAGCGCCTTGCCGCCGGGCAACTGCAGACGAGTCAGACACAGCGCTTGCTCACCGCAGGCGACCATCAAGCCGTCCTTGCTGGCGCTGAGGATTTCCCCCGGTGCGCCTTTCCCTTCAGTGAGGCTCGCGGCCAGCACTTTCAGCGCTTCGCTGTTCAGTGTGCTGTGCGTAATCGGCCATGGGTTGAAGGCGCGAACCAGACGTTCCAGCTCAATGGCCGGGCGGTTCCAGTCGATGCGCGCTTCGTCCTTGTTCAGTTTGTGTGCGTAGGTGGCGAGGCTATCGTCCTGCACTTCACCTTCCAGCGTGCCGGCGGCGAGGCCGGCGATGGCTTGAATCACGGCGGGTGGACCGATTTCCGCCAGACGGTCATGGAGACTGCCGCCGGTGTCTTCAGCGCTGATCGGTGTGGTGACTTTCAGCAGCATCGGCCCGGTGTCGAGGCCCAGTTCCATGCGCATCACGGTGACACCGCTTTCGCTGTCGCCCGCTTCGACGGCGCGCTGGATCGGCGCCGCACCGCGCCAGCGTGGCAGCAACGACGCGTGGCTGTTGATGCAACCCAGGCGCGGGATATCCAGCACCACTTGCGGCAGGATCAGGCCGTAGGCGACCACCACCAGCAAGTCCGGTTTCAGAGCGGCCAGTTCAGCCTGAGCGTCTTCGTTGCGCAGGGTTGGCGGTTGCAGTACCGGGATGTTGTTTTCCAGCGCCAACTGCTTGACCGGGCTCGGCATCAACTTTTGCCCGCGACCCGCCGGACGGTCCGGTTGGGTGTAGACCGCGACAATCTCGTAAGGGCTGTCGAGCAGGGCCTTGAGGTGTTCGGCGGCGAATTCCGGGGTGCCGGCAAAGACGATGCGCAGTGGCTCAGTCATGGGAGCAATCTCTGAAAAGAAAAAGGCTTGCCGCAGCAAGCCTTTGAAAGGAGGGCATCAAGCGTTCTGGCGATGGAGCTTTTCCAGTTTCTTCTTGATTCGGTCGCGTTTGAGACTGGACAGGTAATCGACGAACAATTTGCCGTTAAGGTGGTCGCATTCGTGCTGGATGCACACGGCGAGCAGGCCTTCGGCGATCAGTTCGTAGGGCTGGCCGTCGCGGTCCAGGGCCTTGACCTTGACCTTCTGCGGGCGATCGACGTTTTCGTAGAAGCCCGGCACCGAGAGGCAGCCTTCCTGGTATTGCTCCATCTCGTCGGTCAGGGACTCGAACTCGGGGTTGATGAACACCCGCGGTTCGCTGCGGTCTTCGGAGAGGTCCATCACGACGATACGTTTGTGCACGTTGACCTGGGTCGCGGCGAGGCCGATGCCTGGCGCTTCATACATTGTTTCAAACATATCATCGACCAACTGGCGCACTTCGTCGTCCACTACGGCCACTGGTTTGGCGATAGTGCGCAGGCGCGAGTCGGGAAATTCGAGGATGTCTAAAATGGCCATAAGCTTATTTGCTGCACGTGTGAGGTAAAGTCGGGTCGATGGCCTGGCAGGTCCGGAGATGCAGGCTACCGTTGTGAAGCGTAGCTTCCTTTTCTTTTCAAAGAATCGGGAGCGAGCCACGAGGGCTCTGGCGTTTCACGCGAACGCACATAATAAAGGGATTCACCGCATGAGGAAATCACTACTCGCCCTGCTCCTTCTGGCTTCGGCCGGTTTCGCGCATGGGCAAGTCCAACTCAGGGAAGGTTTTCCACAGCAATACACGGTTGTCGCAGGTGACACACTCTGGGACATCTCCGGAAAATTCCTCCGTGAACCGTGGAAATGGCCTGAGCTCTGGCAAGCCAATCCGCAGATCCAGAACCCCAATCTCATCTACCCCGGCGATGTGCTGTCGCTGGTCTACGTCAATGGCCAGCCGCGTCTGACCCTCAATCGCGGCGCCTCCCGGGGCACTATCAAGCTCTCGCCACGGGTGCGCAGCTCGCCGGTGGCGGATGCCATCCCGAGTATTCCGCTGCAAGCGATCAACAGCTTCCTGCTGAGCAACCGCATCGTCGACAAGGTCGAGGATTTCGACCAGGCGCCTTACATCGTCGCCGGCGATGCCGAACGGGTGCTCAGCGGCACCGGTGACCGCATCTTCGCCCGTGGCCAATTCGACGCCAACCAGCCGGTTTACGGCATCTTCCGCCAGGGCAAGGTCTACACCGACCCCTACAGCAAAGAGTTTCTGGGGATCAACGCGGACGACGTCGGCGGCGGCGAAATTGTCGCCACTGAAGGCGATGTCGCCACCCTCGCCCTGCAGCGCACGACTCAGGAAGTACGTCTTGGCGACCGTTTGTTCAGCAGTGAAGAGCGATCGATCAACTCGACCTTCATGCCCAGTGCGCCAACAACCGACATCAACGGGCTGATCATCGACGTGCCGCGCGGGGTTACCCAAATTGGCGCGATGGACGTCGTCACGCTGAACAAGGGACAACGTGATGGTCTGGCCGAAGGCAACGTGCTGGTGGTGATGAAAACCGGCGAAACCGTGCGTGACCGGATCACCGGCCAACCGCTGAAGATTCCGGATGAACGCGCTGGTTTGCTGATGGTTTTTCGCACTTACGACAAGCTCAGTTATGGACTGGTACTCAACGCGTCGCGCTCGTTGGCGGTGCTGGACAAGGTGCGAAATCCTTAGCCTGCTCCACAAGTTACCAACAGAGTTATCCACAGCTTATTCCCGTTTGAACGGGGCTTATAACGATCAAGGATGATCCATGTCGCTGTCTGCTGTTACACCCGTTTCGCCTGCGGAACTGGAAGCCCGTCTACGCCTGCATCGTTTACCGGAGCTCGGCCCTGCCCGTTTCAAAAAGTTGCTTGAGGCCTTCGGCTCGGCGTCCAAAGCCATCAGCGCGCCGGCCAGTGCCTGGCGTGCATTGGGCCTGCCGCTCACCTGCTCGGAGGCCAGGCGCTCAAGTGAAATCCGCGATGGCGCCAGCCACGCATTGGCCTGGCTAGAGCGTCCGGGCCAGCATTTACTGATGTGGGACCAGCCTGAGTATCCGGCATTGCTGGCGGAAATCAGTGATGCACCACCGCTGTTATTCGCGGCCGGCGATCCGGGCATTCTGGAAAAACCGCAGCTGGCGATGGTCGGCAGTCGTCGCGCCTCGCGACCGGGCATGGACACCGCTGCCGCGTTTTCCCGGAGTCTGGCCAGCGCCGGTTTTGTCATCACCAGCGGTCTGGCGCTGGGCATCGATGCCGCCGCGCATCAAGCCGCTTTGGACGTGGGCGGGCGAACGGTCGGTGTACTTGGCACGGGACTTGAAAAGTTTTATCCACAGCGTAACCGGAGGCTGGCGGACGCCATGATTGCGTCGGGCAGTGTGGTGCTTTCGGAGTTTCCGTTGGACGCGGGGCCCACCGCCAGCAACTTTCCCCGGCGCAACCGGATCATCAGCGGTTTGTCCCTTGGCGTGCTGGTGGTCGAGGCCAGTGTCGCCAGTGGCTCATTGATCACCGCGAGGCTGGCTGCGGAGCAAGGTCGCGAGGTGTATGCGATTCCGGGGTCGATTCATCATCCCGGCGCCAAGGGTTGTCATCAGCTGATTCGCGACGGCGCGATGCTGGTAGAAACTATTGAACATATCCTCGAAGCCTTGCGCGGTTGGCAACAGTTGCCGTTGTCGATGGAGACGCCAGCCGTGACTCATCCGCTGCTCATGCTGCTGCATGCGGCCCCGCACACCAGTGAAACGTTGTCCGTCTCCAGCGGCTGGGCTCTGCCCAAAGTGCTGGCGGCATTGACGGAGCTGGAAATGGAGGGCCGGGCGGTCTGCGAAAGCGGGCGCTGGTTTGCCCGGGTGAGCTAGGTTTTATAAGGAAGATCGGTAAACTGCGCAGAGCCTTATTCCGGAGAGTTTTTTCATGGTTAACAGTTGGCGTGTGCAACAAGCCGCGCAAGCCATTCGCGCAGGGGCGGTGATTGCCTATCCAACCGAGGCGGTCTGGGGCCTGGGTTGCGACCCATGGGACGAAGAAGCGGTAGAACGTCTGCTGATGCTCAAGGGTCGGTCGGTGGACAAGGGCCTGATTCTGGTCGCCGACAACATTCGTCAGTTCGATTTTCTCTTCGAAGACTTCCCTGAACTGTGGATGGATCGCATGGCCAGCACCTGGCCGGGGCCGAATACCTGGCTGGTGCCGCATCAGAATCTGCTGCCGCAGTGGATCACGGGTGTGCACGAGACGGTGGCGTTGCGGGTCAGCGATCACCCGTTGGTGCGGGATTTGTGCGCGGTGGTCGGGCCGCTGGTTTCGACGTCGGCCAACCCGCAGGGTCGGCCAGCGGCGCGGACGCGGATTCGCGTGGAGCAGTATTTCCGTGGGCAGGTTGATTTGATCCTGGGCGGGAATCTGGGCGGGCGCAAGAATCCGAGTGTGATTCGGGATCTGGCGACCGGTAATGTCATCCGCCCGGATTGAGACCGAGTCATCGTTCTTCGCGGGCAAGCCCGCTCCCACATTGGAATGCATTTCAAAAGTGGGAGCGGGCTTGCTCGCGAAGAGGCCCTCAAGGCAACAGAACAGTCGAGCCGGTGGTGCGCCGCGCCGACAACTCGGTCTGCGCCTTCGCCGCTTCAGCCAGTGGATACTTCTGGCTGATCTCCACCTTCAACTTACCGCTGATGATCATCTCAAACAGCTCATCCGCCATCCGCTGCAGGTTCTCGGCGTTGTTGGCGTAAGTCGCCAGCGTCGGCCGGGTCACGTACAGCGAGCCTTTCCCCGCCAAAATCCCCAGGTTCACCCCGTCCACTGCACCCGACGCATTGCCGAAACTCACCACCAGGCCACGAGGTGCCGCGCTGTCCAGCGACGTCAGCCAGGTATCCTTGCCAACGCCGTCGTACACCACCGGGACTTTCTTCCCGTCAGTCAATTCCAGTACCCGTTGTGCGACGTTTTCATGGCTGTAGTCGATGGTCGCCCACGCACCGTTGGCCTTTGCCAGCGCGGCTTTCTCCGGCGAGCTGACCGTGCCGATCAACTTCACGCCCAACGCCTTGGCCCATTGGCAGGCCAGGGAACCGACACCGCCGGCAGCGGCGTGAAACAGAATGGTTTCGCCACCCTTGAGTTCATAGGTCTGACGCAGCAGGTACTGCACGGTCAGGCCCTTGAGCATCACTCCGGCCGCTTGTTCGAAGCTGATGGCGTCCGGCAGGTGCACCAGATTGGCCTCCGGCAACACGTGAACTTCGCTGTAGGCGCCCAACGGACCGCTGCCGTAAGCCACGCGGTCGCCGACCTTGAAGCGGGTGACTTCACTGCCCACCACCTCGACGATGCCCGCACCTTCAGCGCCCAGGCCCGAGGGCAAGGCTGGCGGCGGATAGAGGCCGCTGCGGAAATAGGTGTCAATGAAGTTCAGGCCAATGGCCTTGTTGGTGACGCGGACTTGCTGCGGGCCGGGCTCGGCGGGCTGGTAATCCACATACTCGAGCACTTCGGGGCCGCCATGGGCGCGGAACTGGATACGCTTTGCCATCAGAACTCTCCTTAGGTCTTAGCTACTGGAGTTGTAGCGCCAAGCTCGCTATCGGACTCCTAAGCTTGATCTTCGTCAACTGCGGGAGGCCCACCTGCGATGTTATGCTACGCGCCCATTTGCGCCGGCCCCCTGCTCCAATGGAGCGCCGCGTAGTTTTGCCCGATTCAAGGTGATGACATGACGACCCGCACCGAGGCCGTAAAAGCCTACCTGCTCGACCTGCAAGACCGCATTTGCGCCGCCCTGGAAGCCGAAGACGGCGGCACGCAGTTCGTCGAGGACGCCTGGACCCGGCCTGCCGGCGGTGGCGGTCGCACCCGGGTAATCGAGAACGGTGCTGTCATCGAAAAGGGCGGCGTCAACTTTTCCCACGTCTTCGGCAGCGGTCTCCCACCGTCCGCCAGCGCCCATCGGCCGGAACTGGCCGGGCGTGGCTTCGAAGCCTTGGGCGTGTCGTTGGTGATTCACCCGCACAACCCGCATGTGCCGACTTCCCACGCCAACGTGCGCTTTTTCATCGCTGAGAAAGAAGGTGAGGAGCCGGTCTGGTGGTTCGGCGGCGGCTTCGACCTGACCCCGTATTACGGCAATGAAGACGACTGCGTGCACTGGCACCGCGTCGCCGAGCAGGCCTGCGCGCCGTTCGGTCCGGACGTCTACTCGCGTTACAAAGCCTGGTGCGACAGCTACTTCCACATCAAGCATCGTCACGAACCGCGCGGCATCGGCGGGCTGTTCTTCGATGATTTGAACGAGTGGGATTTCGACACCAGTTTTGCCTTCATGCGCGCCATCGGTGACGCCTACATCGACGCTTACTTGCCGATCGTGCAGCGTCGCAAGAACGATGCGTTCACCGCCAAACAGCGCGAATTCCAGGAGTTCCGCCGTGGCCGTTACGTCGAATTCAACCTGGTGTATGACCGTGGCACGCTGTTCGGCCTGCAGTCGGGCGGGCGTACCGAGTCGATCCTCATGTCGCTGCCACCGCAAGTTCGCTGGAGCTATGACTGGAAAGCCGAACCCGGCAGCGAAGAAGCGCGCCTGACCGAGTACTTCCTGCAAGATCGAGATTGGTTGGCCAAGGCCTGAACGAGGAATCCTGATGGACCGTTACGTCGTATTCGGTAATCCGATTGGCCACAGCAAGTCGCCACTGATCCATCGTCTGTTCGCCGAGCAGACCGCTCAGCAACTGGACTACAGCACTTCGCTGGCACCGCTCGATGATTTTTCCGACTTCGCTCGGGCGTTTTTCCTTGAAGGTCGCGGGGCGAATGTGACGGTGCCGTTCAAGGAAGAGGCGTTCCGTCTGGCGCACAGTTTGACGGCGCGAGCGCAGCGAGCTGGCGCGGTGAATACCCTGAGCAAACTCGCCGATGGCACGTTGCTGGGCGACAACACCGATGGCGCCGGGCTGGTGCGTGACCTGATGGTCAACGCCGGTTTCAGCCTCAAGGGCAAACGCATCCTGCTGCTGGGTGCCGGCGGTGCAGTGCGCGGAGCGCTGGAGCCACTGCTGGCCGAGCAGCCGGTCTCGGTGATCATCGCCAATCGCACGGTGGAAAAAGCCGAGTTGCTGGCGGAGTTGTTCGCTGATCTGGGGCCGGTGTCGGCCAGTGCTTTCGATTGGCTGCAGGAGCCGGTGGACCTTATCATCAACGCAACGTCCGCCAGCCTGACAGGCGATGTACCGCCGATTGCCGGCAGCCTGATCGAACCGGGCAATACCGTTTGCTACGACATGATGTACGGCAAGGAGCCGACCTCGTTCTGCCGCTGGGCTACGGAGCATGGCGCGGCAGTGTCGATGGATGGCCTGGGGATGCTCGCTGAACAAGCGGCAGAAGCCTTCTTCCTGTGGCGCGGCGTGCGCCCGGACACCGCGCCGGTGCTGGCCGAACTCCGCCGCCAACTGGCCGCGTAACCTCCTGTAGGAGCGAGCTCGCTCGCGAAAAACCCAAGAACGCCGCTGGGCATCTGGTTTTACGCAGTATCGTTCACGTCCATCGCGAGCAAGCTCGCTCCTACAGGGGTGGTGTCAATCTTCGAAATGGATCGGGCATTTCTCTGCGCCTTCGAGCTTCCTCAATTCCTCCACCACCGGCGGCCGTGCGCCGCGCAAGGTCAGGCTGCGATCCTGCTTGCGCAGCCGTCGCGCTTCCTGGTGCAGCATTTCCACACCCGAATAGTCGATGAAGTTGATGTGCTGCGCCTCGATCACCACGCGCGCGCCGTGCATGCGTTGCAGGCGCACTTGCAGGTAATGGCTGGCGCCGAAGAAGATCGAACCACCGACCCGGAGGATGTCTTCATCGCCGTCGCGCCAATGCTGCACCCGCGGTTGCGACGTGCGTTTCAAGTAGAAGAACAGTGAAGCCAGCACCCCGGCATAAATCGCCGTTTGCAGTTCCAGCAACAGCGTGGCGACGCAGGTCAGTGCCATCACCACGAACTCGGCGCGGCTGACCCGCAGCAACGCGCGAATGCCGCGATGGTCCACCAATCCCCAGGCGATCAACAGAATACTGCCGGCCATGGCAGGGATCGGAATATGCGCAATCAGATGGGCACCGAAGATCGCGAACAGTGCCACCCACAACGCCGAAAAAACGCCCGCCAGCGGCGAGCAGGCACCCGCTTCGTAGCTCAGTCCCGAGCGTGTGAAGGATCCGGCTGACAGCGAACCGGAAAAAAACGCACCGACAATGTTCGAAAAGCCCTGGGCGCGAACTTCCAGATTCGCATCGAGCAACTGCTGCGAGCGCGCCGACAAGGAACGGGCAATCGACAGACTCGTCACCAGCCCGAGCATCCCGACCGCCACGGCGCTGGGCAGCAGGCGCAAAATCATGTCCAGATCCAGCGGCAACGGACTGAAGGGCGGCAGGCGCCCGACAAATGCGCTGACCAACTGCACGTGACCAAACATCGATGGCCAAAGCCACACGAGCAATCCGCTCAGGACCAGGGTGATCAACAGCGTTGGCCAGCGCGGCAGCAGCAGTTTCAGCACGATTCCGACCGCGACAGTCGCCAGGCCCAGCGCCAGAGAGGGTTGGTCTACCTCGCCGAGATGTTGGAACAAGCTCGTAAAGCTGCCCAGCGCTGTCGCCTGATTGGGCAAGTCCAGCCCCAGCAGGTTGGGCATTTGACCGATGGCAATCACCACCGCGGCGCCAAGAGTGAACCCGAGCACCACCGAGTGAGAGACAAAATTCACCAGGGCGCCGAATCGCAGCAAACCCAGCAGCCACTGGAAAATGCCGGCGAGGAGCGTCAGAAGCAGGATCAGCGTGATGTAGTCCTTGGACGCGGGAACGGCCAGAGGGCTGACGCTGGCGTACAGGACAATCGAAATGGCCGCCGTAGGACCGCAGATCAGATGCCACGACGAACCCCAGAGGCAGGCGATCAGCACCGGGATGATCGCGGCGTACAAGCCGTATTCCGGTGGGAGACCGGCGATCAGCGCGTAGGCAATGGATTGCGGCAACGCGAGAATGGCGCCGCTGAGACCGACAATCAAATCACGACCGACGCTGGCGCGGGTCTGCCGGGGCAACCAACGCAGGAAAGGGAAGAGTGAATGGCGGCTGGGGAAGGCCATGGGTCCTCTCGGATGGGATTTTTGCGCAAGGGTATCAGTACATCGCGATCATTGTGGCGAGGGGATTTATCCCCGTTGGGCTGCGAAGCGGCCCGAAACACCAATCGATAATCGACTGCTGCGCAGCCGAACGGGGATAAATCCCCTCGCCACAAGTTGGTGAACTGTATTGAAGGTCCGGGAAATTAGAGTTTGGCTTTCACGGCCGGCAACGCATCCTTCCCGTCTGCGGTCTTCACACCCTCCAGCCATTTATCCAGCACCGCCGGATTTGCCTTGATCCACGCCTTGGCCGCATCCGCATTGCTGACCTTCTTGTTCACCACATCCGCCATGATGCTGTTCTCCATCTCCTGGGTGAAACTCAGGTTGGTAAGCAGCTTGCCAACGTTCGGGCAGGTCTCGGCATAACCCTTGCGGGTCAGGGTATGAACGCTGCCGGTGTCGCCGAAGTATTTTTCGCCACCTTTCAGGTAATGCATTTTCAGCTGCACGTTCATCGGGTGCGGCGTCCAGCCGAGGAAGGTCACGAACTTCTGCTTCTTCACGGCGCGAGACACTTCGGCCAGCATCGCTTGCTCGCTGGACTCGACCAGTTTCCACTGGCCCATGTCGAAATCGTTCTTCTTGATGATCTCTTGCAGCGAAATGTTCGCCGGCGCACCGGAGCCGATGCCGTAGATCTTCTTCTCGAACTTGTCGGCGAATTTGTTCAGGTCGGCGAAGTTATGCACACCCGCGTCCCACACGTAATCCGGAACGGCCAGGGTGAATTCGGTGCCATCGAGGTTCTTCGCCAGTTGCGTGACGTCGCCGGTGGCCACGAATTTGTCATAAAAACCCTGTTGCGCCGGCATCCAGTTACCCAGGAATACGTCGACCTGGCCATCCTTCAAACCGCCAAAGGTAATCGGCACCGCGAGGGTGTCGACCTTGGCCTTGTAGCCCATGCCGTCCAGCAGAAACCCGGTGATGGCGTTGGTCGCGGCGATGTCGCTCCAGCCAGGGTCGGCCATTTTCACCGTCTCGCAGCTCTGATCGGCATACGCCGATGCACTGCCCAGGGCCAGCAGCCCGATCGTCAGTACTGTGGATAACTTTTGCATGGGCTTCCCCTTCACATTATTGGTTTTGGCAGGGTTGTGGATAACGTGCTTTGCGCTCCAGGTCGTCGAGGTCGATGTGGTTGCGCATATATTGCTGACTGGCGTCCACCAGCGGCTGGTGATCCCAGCTCTTCAGCTTGCCGATGGTCAGCGCGTCGGCGACAAATCGCCGACGACGCTGGCTCGCGAGCACCTGGTGGTGTATCGCCGGGATGTTCCATTTGGCCCGGGCTTCAGCCAGAAATTCCTCGAACATGGCCCGATGTTGTGGTGAATGGCTGAGTTCTTCCTGCTCACGCGGGTCGTTGTGTACGTCGAAGAGTAGGCACGGGTCGTCTTCGCTGTAGATGAATTTGTACGCGCCGCGACGAATCATCATCAACGGGCCGATGGTGCCTTCGGCCATGTATTCACCGAAGACCTCGTCGTGACCGCCCTGCCCTTGCAGGTGCGAAACCAGCGAGCGGCCGTCCAGTGGCAGGCCCGGTTCCAGCGAGCCGCCGGCCAACTCGACAAACGTCGGCAGCAGGTCGGCGGTGGAAACCGCTGCGCTGACTCGTCCTGCGCCGAACTGCCCCGGAGCACTTATCAACAGGGGGACTCGCGCGGCCATTTCGAACCAGTGCATTTTGTACCAGAGCCCACGCTCGCCGAGCATGTCGCCGTGGTCGCCGGAGAAGACGATGATGGTGTCTTCGATCAGACCAGTTTCTTCGAGTGTTTGCAGGAGTTTGCCGACGTTACTATCGATATAGCTGCACGCTCCGAAATACGCACGGCGCGCGTCACGGATCTTATCCACAGGCAGTGGCTTGTCCCACAGGTCGTAAACTTTGAGCAGACGCTGTGAGTGCGGATCAAGGTCGGTTTGCGCCGGGGTATCAGGCAAAGGGATTTCCGCATCGTCGTACATATCCCAAAAAGCCTTGGGAATCGTGTACGGATCGTGTGGGTGAGTCATCGACACCGTCAGGCAGAACGGCTGGTCGCCCTCCTCACGGATGTGGTCGAACAGATATTGCTGGGCCTTGAACACCACCTCTTCGTCGAAATCCAGTTGATTGGTGCGCACGCACGGCCCGGCTTGAAGCACCGACGACATGTTGTGATACCAGGTCGGACGGACATCCGGTTCGTCCCAGTTCACCGCCCAACCATAATCGGCCGGGTAAATGTCACTGGTCAGGCGTTCTTCGTAACCGTGGAGCTGGTCCGGGCCGCAGAAGTGCATCTTGCCGGACAGTGCGGTGCGGTAGCCGAGACGACGCAGATAGTGGGCGTAGGTCGGCACATCGGCAGGGAAATCGGCCGCGTTGTCATAGGCGCCGATCTTGCTCGGCAACTGACCGCTGACCAGGGTAAAACGCGACGGCGCGCAGAGTGGGCTGTTGCAATAAGCGGCGTCGAACACCACGCCTTCGGCGGCGAGGCGGCTGAGATTTGGTAATTGGATAGGCGAAGGGCCGTAGAACGGCAACATTGGCGCGGCCATCTGATCGGCCATGATGAAAAGAATATTCTTGCGCTTCATGTGATCGCGGCATTCCATAGTGAATATTTATGCGAGAGTGCTGCGATCGAGCATGGAGTCCTTGCACTTTGTGGTAAAGCCCATGCCAGGTAATGACTAGGATAAGCACAGCTTATGTATGACGCTCTGGGTGATTTGTCCCTTGATCTGCTCCGTGCCTTCGAAGCGGCGGCGCGCCAGCGCAGCTTCACTGCGGCGGCGGTTGAGCTCGGCACTACGCAACCGGCGATCAGTCAGCAGATCAAACGGCTGGAAGATCAGCTCGCCACACGGCTGTTCGATCGCATTTATCGCGGCATTGAATTGACTGAGGCGGGGACGATTCTTTACGAGCAAGTTCAACTCGGTTTGCAGAATATCGACGCAGGATTGAGCGCGATCAGTGCACAGCATCAGCATGAAGTGTTGCAAGTTGCCACCGACTTCGCCTTCGCCGCCTATTGGCTGATGCCTCGTCTACACCGTTTTCACGCCGCCAATCCGCAAGTGGACGTCAGCCTGGTCACCAGCGAGCGCAGCCTCAACATGCTGCGTACCGACATTGATGTGGCGGTGCTGTTTGGTGATGGGCGTTTTAAACAGGGCGAAAGCCATTGGCTGTTCAGCGAAGAAGTGTTTCCGGTGTGCAGTCCGCTGCTGTTGAAGGACCGCACCCTGCCGTTGCCTGCACAGTCGCTGCTGGAATTTCCGCTGCTGCACCTGCGCGGCGAAAACAGCAGCAACTGGTTCGACTGGAGTGGCGTGTTTCGCGAGTTGGGGATCATGTCGGCGCCCGTGCCCGGGCAATTGCGTTTCGACAATTACACCTTGTTGATTCAAGCAGCGATTGGCGGTCAGGGTGTGGCGATTGGCTGGCGGCACCTTGTGGATAACTTGCTCGCGCAAGGTTTGTTGTGTCGACCGATTGCGGAGACGGTGATGTCCCGGCTGGGTTATTACGTGGTCTTGCCCCAACGCAAGCGGCGCGGGGTATTGATTCAACAGTTTGTGGACTGGTTGATGGAGGAACAGGCTAGCAGTGCGCAATCGCTGAATGGCGTGTCTTTACCTTCGATTGCGGTGTGAAAATTAAAAGATCGCAGCCTTCGGCAGCTCCTACGATGCGTTCCCATGTAGGAGCTGCCGAAGGCTGCGATCTTTTTACTGCTCTGAAGTCGCGACAAAATTCACGTGCTCGCCAACGTGAAGGTTCAGCTGCAGTTCATCGGCAATCCCCGTCGCGACGCGGCTCAACCGCTGAAGCGGTTCGGCCAGCCCCGGTTCCAGGCTGCTGCTGACCTGACTGAAATGCTCGATCGTCAGCCCCGCGACGCTGCGTGGCGCATTGACCAGCGTCCAGTGCAACGCGCTGCTTTGCAGAGCTTCGCGGATTTCTTCGGCGGCGTGGCGTTCCAGTTGATCTTCAATCTCCGGATCGTCCAACACCTCGAAATCGCCCACCAGAAACAGTCTGGCAATGCCCGCAGCCTGCATGCCATCGATCAGCGCATCGACCGCCAGTACTTGTTCGACCGGGCCCGGCACGATGGTTTTTTCCACGTGCTCGCTGTTGAACGGCAACCCCGGAGCGTCCAATAGACAGATGACGGCCGAGCAACCCGCCACGCTTTGCTTGACCCGCTCGGCGTCAAACAGATCACCGGTCTTGGCGCGCAAACCGGGGCGCGGCGCCAGCGCCGTCAGGTCGTCGAGAATCGCGATCACTTCATGTTGGCGCCGCAGCATTTCAGCCATCAGCGCACTGCCCAGGCTACTCATGGCACCATACAGCACCACTTTTACCACCGGAGTTTCGGCATTTTTCATAAGCTGAGCTCCACACTTTCCTACCTATATGGTGTGTGACCTGTGGGAAACGGTGAGGGTTCGACCGGGTTTTAGAGGGATTCAGATGCAGCAGATCAAGGGCTATCACGCCCACGTGTATTTCGACGCCGCCCGCATTGATCAGGCGCGCACGTTGTGTGAGCAAGCGGCGCACCTGTTCCCGTTAAAGATGGGTCGAGTGCACGAACGTCCGGTCGGCCCGCACCCGGACTGGAGCTGTCAGTTGGCGTTCGGCCCCGAACTCATCGGCGACGTGTTGCCGTGGCTGGCACTCAACCGCAAGGGTTTGGTGGTGTTCCTGCACCCGGATACAGGCAACGATTTGCTCGACCACACGGAACATGCGATCTGGATGGGCGCGATTCGGCCGCTGGACCTGTCTGTTTTTTGATCATAGGGTTTCTTCGGCTTCACCCGGCAGGTGCTCGTCCAGGTGCAGCCACGGCAAACGGTTGTCGGTCCAGATGTGCCGCTCGGCCGGGGCCTGCTCGGGATGATCGAGGGTGGCGATAGTCAGGTCGATGCTCTCGGGGCTGAGGCGTGTCACCAGCGCGAGTTGCGCCCCACAGTTCGAGCAGAAATATCGTACGCAACTGGATGACGACGCGTACTGCGCCGGTGTGCCTTTCAGCCATTCGAAAGTCGACGCGGGCACGGTGATCCAGGTGGTCACGATCCCGCCGCTGACTCGCCGGCAAATCGAGCAGTGACAGTGGGCGATGTCGTGTAACGGGCCACTGAATTGATAGCGAAGATGTCCGCAGTGGCAGCCGCCTGTGTGAATGTTGGTCATGCTGTTTCCTCCTGATGCGTTCTTACTGACGCCTTCGCGAGCAAGCCCGCTCCCACAGGTGAGCGCATTTCAATGTGGGAGCGGGCTTGCTCGCGAAGGCCGCAACTCGGTTTCCCCGCCCTGCCCCAGTCCGACGACCGGTCACACATCCGGTCAATGCTTTCCCCAGCGAAAGCTGGCTGAAAGCTTCCCCGATTAGGATCGCCCCACTGCCGGCAACAGACCGGTCGGCCAATGCCAGTGTTTTATCGCTCGCACAGCCCATTTAACAACAACAATGGTGACCCTGATGTCCTTTGCTACCCGCCGCTTCGCTGCAACTCCGCCCGTACGCCTCGTGCTTCCCGTTCTGCGCTGACCCACCCGGTTCGCCCATTCCCTAGCCGCGCTACGCCTGGAGTATTCCCATGCTGACTTTCCTTGGCTTTGCCATGGTCATCACGTTCATGTTCCTGATCATGACCAAGCGCCTTTCCGCGCTGATCGCCCTGATCATCATCCCGATCGTCTTCGCCCTGTTCGGCGGTTTTGCGCCGAAGATCGGCCCGATGATGCTCGAAGGCATCACCAAGCTTGCGCCGACCGGCGTGATGCTGATGTTCGCCATTCTCTATTTCGCCCTGATGATCGATTCCGGCCTGTTCGACCCGGCCGTGCGCAAGATTCTCAAACTGGTCAAGGGCGACCCGTTGAAAGTGTCGGTCGGCACCGCCGTACTGGCGCTCGTCGTTTCCCTCGATGGTGATGGTGCGACCACTTACATGATCTGTGTGGCCGCCATGCTGCCGCTCTACAGCCGCATCGGCATGAGCCCGCGGATCATGGCCGGCCTGATCATCCTTGCCGGCGGCGTGATGAACATGACTCCGTGGGGTGGTCCGACCGCTCGTGCGGCCAGTGCGCTGCACGTGGACCCTTCGGCGATCTTCGTACCGATGATTCCGGCGATGGCTGCCGGTGTCCTGGCCATCCTGGCCATCGCTTACTTCTACGGCAAACGTGAACGTGCGCGTCTGGGTGAACTGCACCTGGTGGGTGACGAAATCGACCACAGCGAAATCAGCGTTTCGCAGTTCCCGGATGCCCGTCGCCCGAATCTGATCTGGTTCAACGGCGCCCTGACGTTCGCCCTGATGTGCACCCTGATCGCCGGCCTGTTGCCGCTGCCGGTGCTGTTCATGGTGGCGTTCAGTATTGCAATGATCGTCAACTATCCTTGCCTGCAACAGCAGAAGGATCGCGTCGCGGCTCACGCCGGTAGCGTGCTGGCGGTGGTCGGTCTGATCTTTGCCGCGGGCATCTTCACCGGTATCCTGTCGGGCACTGGCATGGTCGATGCGATGTCGAAAAGCCTGTTGGCGGTCATCCCGGATTTCCTCGGCCCGTACCTGGCCGTGATCACTGCGCTGGTGAGCATGCCGTTCACGTTTTTCATGTCGAACGACGCATTTTATTACGGCGTGTTACCAGTACTTGCCGAAGCGGCCAGTCATTACGGTATAACCGCGGTTGAAATGGCACGTGCCTCGATCGTCGGTCAGCCCGTCCACTTGCTGAGCCCGCTGGTACCATCGACTTATTTGTTGGTGGCCCTGGCGGGTATCGACTTCGGTGACCATCAGCGCTTTACCCTGAAGTGGGCAGTGCTGGTGTGTATGTGCATACTGGTCGCCGCGTTGCTGATGGGGATTTTTCCGCTGTTCAGCACTCTATAAGCCCAAGACTCACCACAACGGGTCCAGGCTTTGCTGTTTGAAGCCCGGGCCCGTTCTGGTTTAACACTCGCTCAAAGGAATACACATGGAATGGCTGACCAACCCTGAAATCTGGGTTGCCTTCTTTACCCTGACCGCCCTGGAAATCGTCCTCGGTATCGATAACATCATCATGATTTCGATCCTGGTCAGCCGCATGCCCAAGCACATGCAGGCGCGCACCCGAATCTTCGGTCTGGCGTTGGCCATGATCACGCGGATCCTGTTGCTGCTGTCGATCACCTGGGTCATGCGCCTCACGGCAGACCTGTTCGAAGTGTTCGGCCAGGGTATTTCCGGGCGCGACCTGATCCTGTTCTTCGGTGGTCTGTTCCTGCTGTGGAAGAGCTCGCAAGAGATGTACCACGCGCTGGAAGGTGAAGACGAAAGCAATGAGGAGCCGGGCGGCAAGGGCGGCAACTTCATTTACACCATCATCCAGATCGCGATCATCGACATCGTGTTCTCGCTGGACTCGGTAATCACCGCAGTCGGCATGGTCTCCCACGTACCGGTCATGGTCGCGGCGATCATCGTGGCCGTACTGGTGATGATGTGGGCTTCCGGCACCATCAGCGAGTTCATCGACAAGCACCCGTCGCTGAAGATGCTGGCGCTGTCGTTCCTGCTGTTGGTCGGTACCGTGCTGATTGCTGAATCCTTCGATGCGCACATACCGAAAGGCTACGTCTACTTCGCCATGGCGTTCTCCCTGGCGGTGGAAGCGATCAACATCAAGATGCGTACCGCGATGCTGAAAAAGAAGAAGCAGCAAGATCCGGTGAAACTGCGTAAGGACATTCCGGGGCAGTAAGCCCGGTGTCTCTCAGTTAGTACGCAAAACCTGTGGGAGCGGGCTTGCTCGCGAAGACGGAGTATCAGTCGACATCAATGTTGCCTGATACGACGCTTTCGCGAGCAAGCCCGCTCCCACATTGTTTTTGCGCGACTGATAGGCCCTGTTTTCATGACAGTTTTGTTTCAATCACTTCTTTAGCTATGCGATGCTGGCGCCCGGACCGTTAGCCAACTACAGCTTAAAGTACACAACGTAGAAAGTCGCGCGGCACCGTCAACTTGCCCCTCTGGGGCGCTGCCACCCCAGGGGGCCCGTATGCTCACCCTGCTCAATTTGCTATCTGCCGTGGCCTTGTTGATCTGGGGCACGCACATCGTCCGAACCGGCATCCTGCGGGTCTACGGTTCCAACCTGCGCCATGTGATCGGCCAGAACATGTCCAAGCGCGGGCTGGCGTTTGTCGCCGGGATCGTCGTGACCGCCATGGTCCAGAGCAGCAACGCCACTGCCATGCTCGTCACGTCCTTTGTCGGTCAGGGCCTGATGGCGCTGACGCCGGCGCTGGCGACCATGCTCGGCGCCGACGTGGGTACGGCGCTGATGGCGCGGGTCCTGACGTTCGATTTGTCATGGCTGTCGCCGCTGCTGATTTTCATTGGGGTCATTTTTTTCCTGTCGCGCAAACAGACGCGGCTCGGGCAGATGGGCCGCGTCAGCATCGGCCTGGGGCTGATCATTCTGGCGCTGCAACTGATTGTCGAAGCGGCTGCGCCGATCACCCACGCCCAGGGGGTCAAAGTGATTTTCGCCTCGCTGACCGGCGACATCCTGCTTGACGCCCTGGTCGGCGCGCTGTTCGCGATGATTTCCTACTCCAGCCTGGCCGCCGTCCTGCTCACCGCGACGCTGGCCGGTGCCAGCGTGATCAGCTTGCCCGTGGCCATCGGCCTGGTGATCGGTGCCAACATCGGCAGCGGCATTCTGGCGTTCATGAGCACCAGCATGCAGAACGCCGCGGGTCGTCAGGTGGCGCTCGGGAGCCTGCTGTACAAGCTGATCGGCCTGTTGCTGATCATTCCAGTGCTCGACCCGCTCGTGCACTGGATCGACAGCCTGGATTTCAGCCCACAGGAAATGGTCATCGGCTTCCACCTGCTCTACAACACCACGCGTTGTCTGATTCTGCTGCCAAGCGTCGGGCCGATGGCCAGGCTTTGTGCGTGGCTGCTGCCGGAGCGGCCGGAAACCAACGGCACCGCCAAACCGCGGCACCTTGATCCGACGGCGCTGGTGACCCCCAGCCTGGCGCTGGCCAACGCCGTCCGGGAAACCCTGCGCATCGGCGATCTGATCGACAACATGCTCGTAGCCATGCTCGACGTGCTGCAAGGCAAGCAAACCGCCGTCACCCAGGAAATGCGCCGCCTGACCGATGATGTGGAAGCGCTCTACAGTTCGATCAAGCTCTATCTGGCGCAGATGCCCCGCGAAGACCTCAGCGAGCACGACAGTCGGCGCTGGGCGGAAATCATCGAATTGGCGATCAACCTCAAACTGGCCAGCGACCTGATTGAACGCATGCTGCGCAAGGTTCAACAGCAGAAAACCTCGCAGCGCCGGTCTTTTTCCGAGGTCGGTCTGGACGAATTGGCGGGGTTGCACAGTCAGCTGATCTCCAATTTGCGCCTGGGATTGTCGGTGTTCCTCAGCGCCGACAAGGAAAGTGCCCGCCAGTTGTTGCGTGAGAAACGTCGCTTTCGCGCGCAGGAACGCCGCTTGGCCCATGCTCATGTCAGCCGGTTGCAACGTAAGATCGTGCAAAGCATCGAGACCAGTTCGCTGCACCTGGAGCTGATCGCCGACATGAAGCGTCTGAATTCGTTGTTCTGCAGCAGTGCGTATGTGGTGCTGGAAACGTCTGACACCGGTGCATTGGCCACCGATGATTTGGCTGACATCACGCATTCGCCTTGAACGTCTGGCAGTGTGGTCAGTCAGTAACAATGGTTCAGCCTGAAGGCCTCTTCGCGAGCAAGCCCGTTCCCACAGTGGAATGCATTTCAAATGTGGGAGCGGGCTTGCTCGCGAAGAGGCCCTGACTGACGACACGGATCTCCAATTAGTCGTACGGAAACTCGTTATGCGTTGTCTGTTGTTTGCCTGCCTGTTGCTGGGATCACTTCCTTCGTTTGCCCTGGACCGTTTCCAGGTCGAGGGCTATACGCTGCCCAACGGCCTGCAAATGCTGCTCAAACCCGGCACCGAACGCGGACACGTGGCGATTCGGCTGGTGGTTGGCGTCGGTATTGATGATTTCAGCTGCGCCGACAAGGAGCTGCCGCACCTGCTCGAACACCTGCTGTTCAGCGGCATCGACGCCACCGGCGAAGGCGGCCTGGAAGAACGCATGCAGGCGCTCGGCGGTGAGTGGAACGCTTACACCAGCAACGCCGACACCACGTTCGTCATCGAAGCGCCGGCGAAAAACCAGCGCAAGGTCCTTGACCTGCTGCTGGCGCTGCTGACCCAGACCCGAATCGACGACAACGCGATCAACGCCGCCAAGCAAGTGGTCGAGCGCGAGGACGGCGGCCATTACTCACACTTGCAACGCTGGCTCGATCGTCAGGACCTGGGCCACACGGCGAGCAACCAACTGGCCGTGGAATTGGGACTCAAGTGCCCGGAGCGGGCCGAGGTCGATCACCTGACCCGCGAACAACTCGAGACGGCACGCAAGGCCTGGTACGCGCCGAACAACATGACACTGATCATGGTCGGCGACCTCGACCGTTTGCTGCCGGCCTATCTGGAACGGGCCTGGGGCGCACTCGAGGCGGTTGACCCGAGCGATCACCCACCACTGCCGCAAATCCAGGCCAGCGCAGCCCATGAGCGCACGTTGGGTCACGGCTTCGTCGGCGGTGGAGCGAAATTGCACTGGCTGGTGCCGGAGCCGGTGCTGGAAGACCAGCACGACGAAACCTTCGACTTGCTCAAGGACTATCTGGACTGGGCGCTCTATCGCCAGCTGCGCCTGGCGCACAGTCTGTCCTACGGCCCCTCGGCCGAACGCGAGGTGTTTGGTGGTGTGGGTTTCATGAGCCTCAACGCCGACCTAGAGCGCGACGATGTGGCCGAGGCCGAGCAAGTATTGGATGAGTTGAAGGCCGGGCTGCTCAAGGTCGGCCTGAATGCCGACACCTTCAACCGCCTCAAGCAGGCCGCCATTGCCCGTCAGGCCTGGGCCGTGCAAGGCAACAGCGCGCTGGCCGATTACTACTGGAGCGCGCTGGGGGACTACGAGGATGGTCGTTTCGCTGACCCGGCCAGGGAACTGCACGGCGTGACGCTGGCAGAAGCCAACAAGGCCATGCGTGAGTTGCTGTTGCAACCCGGTTATCTGCGGATCGAGAAGCCGTTGATGAGTTATGACCAGGTGATGTGGGCGATTGGCGGGGTGTTTGGGATGTTCGTGCTAATGCTGCTGGCTTGGCGAATCCATCGCAGCCGATAACCAATCCCTGTGGCTGCGTAATGCTGTTCACTCAAGAAAATCTTCAGGCAGGCAAGAAATCTGTGGCGAGGGGATTTATCCCCGTTGGGTCGCGAAGCGGCCCCGGAATTGGCCATCCGGTTCAATCAGACAAAACGCATTCACAGGTTTTTGCGACTGCTTCGCAGCCGAACGGGGCGGTGCGACGTTTCGTTAAATCCCCTCACCACAATTAGATTTCCAATCTGGGGTTTGTATTTGGCAAAGTGACTGGCACCCTCGCCACACCGCCCCCCGGGCGGTAACCTGTCGAGGATTTTTCCACGACTATTGTGAATCGCCGAATGCCTACCCTGACCTTGTTCGTACAGCGCATCCTCGAATTGATGAAGCGCTACCCAGGGGTCATTGCGCTCGGCGGTTTCATCTCCGGTGTCGCCAGCTTCATGCTGGTGGATCGTCAGCAAGGCCTGGCGACCTGGATCACCATCATCATGGTGTTGAGCTGGATCTGGCTGATGCTGGAAAACAGCCTCACCAAGCTCTTCGCCCGAATCTTCAAACGGGAAATTCCCCGGCCATTGCTGCGCTATGCCACGCAGATGATTCACCAGGAAAGTCTGTTCTTCGTCCTGCCGTTCTTTTTCATCACCACAACGTGGAACAGCATCCAGCTGTTTTTCACCGGGCTGCTGTGCATCGCCGCGCTGATTTCCATCATCGACCCGCTCTACTACAAATGGCTGGCGCCCCGGCGCTGGGCGTTCCTGGCGCTGCACACGCTGACGCTGTTTGCCGCGCTGCTGACCGCCCTGCCCGTCATCCTGCACCTGACCACGTCCCAGAGCTTCAAACTCGCCCTGGGCACGGCCGTCGTCCTGTCGTTCCCGAGCCTGGCGTCGATCTTCCCGATCCGCACGGTGCGCAACGCGCTGGCCATTCTGAGCATCACCGTCGGCATCGGCGGCGTGGGTTGGGTGTTGCGCTCGTGGGTGCCGCCGGCCACGTTGTGGATGACCGATGTGGCGATCAGCACCCAAATGCAGGACCGCACGCCAGGCAAAAGCCTGGAAGAAGTCAGCGCCGAGCAGATCCGTGGAAACGGCCTGTACGCCTACACGGCGATCAACGCCCCGCGCGGTCTCGGTGAGCGGATTTACCACGTCTGGCAGTTCAACGGTAAAGAAGTCGACCGCATCGCGCTGGACGTCCACGGCGGGCGCAAGGAAGGCTATCGCGCCTGGACACACAAACAGAACTTCCCCGGCAACCCGGCGGGTGACTGGCAGGTCCGTGTGCTGACCGAGGACGGTCAGTTGATCGGTGTGTTGCGCTTCAAGATCACGGACAGCACACCGGCCAAAGAAAAGTAATGCGGTTCGTGCTATTACGTAGCTCTGCGTAACAGCCGAACAAGCACGGAGCTTATGACCAGCAGCACAATGCCCGGCAGTGCCTTGATGGACACCTCGCACACCCCTGCGCAATTGCGGGTCATGGGTGACTGGACGCTCGCCCATTACGCCGACCTCAAGGATCTGAGCGAAAAGCTCCGCGGCCAATACGACGACACAACCCACATCGACCTCAACGGCCTCGGCGCGATCGACACCGCTGGCGCATCGCTGTTGGTGGAGTTGCTCGGTTCTGACCGCCTCGGCAAATCCGCCGAACATCCCGACTGCACGCTGTCTGTCGCCGATCGTGCGTTATTGCAGACCGTTTATTGCTCGATGACCGATTTCTGCGTGCCGATCAAGGAAGTGGAAATCGGCGTCGGCATTCAACTGCTGACCCGCATTGGTCGCGCGGTGGACGCCGTCTGGCAGGACACCCTGCAACTGCTGGGATTCGTCGGCCTGATCCTGGAAACCATCGCCCGTGGGCTGTTCCGCCCCAAACGCTGGCGCATCACGCCGATGGTCGCGCACATCGAGCAGACCGGCCTCGACGCCGCGCCCATCGTCGCCCTGCTGACCTTTCTGGTGGGCGCCGTGGTGGCGTTTCTCGGGGCAACGGTGCTGGCGAGTTTCGGTGCGAGCATTTTCACCGTGGACCTGGTGGCGTTCTCTTTCCTGCGCGAATTCGGCGTGTTGCTCACCGCAATCCTGATGGCCGGCCGCACCGCCAGTGCTTTCACTGCGCAGATCGGCTCGATGAAGGCCAACGAAGAAATTGATGCCATTCGCACCCTGGGTCTCGACCCGATGGAGTTGCTGGTGGTGCCGCGCGTGCTGGCCCTGCTGGTGGCGCTGCCGATGCTGACCTTTCTGGCGATGCTCTCGGGGATCGTCGGCGGCGGCGTGGTCTGTGCCGTGGCGCTGGATATCTCGCCAGCGATGTTCCTCTCGCTGCTGCAAACCGACATCGGCGTTCAGCACTTTCTGGTGGGGATCGTCAAAGCGCCGATCTTTGCGTTCCTCATCGCCGCCATCGGGTGCCTCGAAGGCTTCAAGGTCAGCGGCAGCGCCGAGTCTGTGGGCGCGCACACCACATCGAGTGTGGTGCAGTCGATTTTCGTGGTGATCGTGCTCGACGCCGTGGCCGCGCTGTTTTTCATGGAGATGGGCTGGTGAGTCGTCTACCCCGAGCGCCCTCCGAGGCGGTGATTGAAGTCCGTGGGCTGTGCAATCGTTTTGGCCGCCAGAGCGTGCACGAAAACCTCGACCTGGATCTGTACAAGGGCGAAATCCTTGCCGTGGTCGGCGGTTCCGGCAGCGGCAAATCGGTACTGCTGCGCAGCATTGTCGGCTTGCGCCAGCCCAGCGAAGGCGTGGTGAAGGTGTTCGGCAAGAACCTGCCGACGTTGTCCGAACACGAGCGCTCGATGGTCGAGCGGCGCTTCGGTGTGCTGTTCCAGAAAGGCGCCCTGTTCTCTTCGCTGACCGTGACTGAAAACGTCGCCCTGCCCTTGATTGAACACGCTGGCCTGAGCCGCAACGATGCCGAGCATTTGGCGGCGGTCAAACTGGCGCTCGCCGGGCTGCCACTGTCGGCGGCCGACAAGTACCCCGCTTCGCTGTCCGGCGGGATGATCAAACGCGCGGCGCTGGCCCGGGCGTTGGCACTGGACCCGGACATCCTGTTCCTCGACGAACCCACCGCCGGTCTCGATCCGATTGGCGCGGCGGCTTTCGATCAGTTGATCCTGACCTTGCGCGATGCGTTGGGTTTGAGTGTGTTTCTGGTCACCCATGACCTCGACACGCTCTACACCATCACTGATCGTGTGGCGGTCCTGGCGCAGAAGAAGGTGCTGGTGGCGGACGCCATCGACAAGGTCTCGGAGACCGACGACCCGTGGATTCACGAATACTTCCATGGCCCTCGCGGCCGCGCGGCGCTGACGGCCGCTCAACAGTTGAATGAGGTCTGACATGGAAACCCGCGCCCATCACGTATTGATCGGCCTGTTCACCGTGATTGTGGTGGCAGGCGCCCTGCTCTTCGGCTTGTGGCTGGCCAAGTCCAGCGTCGACACCGAGTTCAAGGATTATGAAATCGTCTTCAACGAGGCGGTCAGCGGTTTGTCCAAGGGCAGCGCCGTGCAATACAGCGGGATCAAGGTCGGCGACGTGGTGACCTTGCGCCTGGACCCGAAAGACCCGCGCCGCGTGCTGGCGCGGATTCGCCTGGGTGGCGACACGCCGATCAAGGAAGACACCCAGGCCAAACTGGCGCTGACCGGGATCACCGGTACGTCGATCATCCAGCTCAGCGGTGGCACCCCGCAAAGCCCGACGCTCAAGGGCAAGGACGGTGATCTACCGACCATCATCGCATCGCCCTCGCCCATCGCCCGGCTGCTCAACGACAGCAACGATTTGATGGCCGGCGTGAACGTCTTGATGCACAACGCCAATCAGATGTTTTCTGCGGAGAACGTCGAGCGCATCAGCAAGACCCTCGAACATCTGGAACAAACCACCGGCACCATCGCCGATCAGCGCGGCGACATTCGTCAGGCGATGCAGCAACTGGCGTCGGTCGGCAAGCAGGCCGGCGCGATGCTGGAGCAGACCTCGGCGCTGATGCGCAACGCCAACGGTATGCTCAACGATCAGGGCAAGCAGATGTTCGGCAGCGCCGAGCAAGCCATGAAGTCGCTGGAACAAAGCAGCGCGACGATCAACAAACTGCTCACCAACAATCAGGACTCGCTCAACAGCGGCATGCAGGGCCTCAATGGCCTGGCCCCGGCGGTGCGCGAGCTGCGCGATACCCTGACGTCGTTGCGGGCGATTTCCCAGCGCCTGGAAGCCAACCCCAGCGGTTACCTGCTGGGCAATGACAAGAACAAGGAGTTCACGCCATGAAGCTGCGCCATGCTGCCCTCCTCGGCGCTTTTGCGTTGACCAGCGCCTGTTCGATCCTGCCGAAGTCGGAGCCGTCCGATGTGTATCGGTTGCCTTCGGCCCAGAGCGTTTCTCCCGGCCACGGCACGCCGCAACGCTGGTCGCTGCGCCTGACCAAACCGCAGGCCAGCGAGGCGTTGAACAGTCCGCACATCGCCGTGATTCCGCAAGGCGATCTGATCAGCAGCTACAAGGCTTCACGCTGGAGCGACCCGGCGCCGGTGCTGCTGCGCAATCGTCTGCTCGATGGTTTCCAGCGTGACGGTCGAGTGTCGTTGTTGAGCACTGATGACAGCAATTTCCAGGCGGATCTGGAATTGGGCGGCAACCTGCAAGCGTTTCAGACCGAGTATCAGGGCACGGCCGCCAGCGTGGTCGTGCGACTGGACGCGTTGCTGGTGCGCGGTTATGACCAGCGCATTCTCGCCAGCCGCCGCTTCGAAGTGCGCCAGCCGTTGAGTGATGTGAAGGTGCCGTCGGTGGTGGCCGGGTTTGGCCAGGCGAGTGATCAGTTGACGGCGCAGGTGGTGAGTTGGGCGGTGGAGCAAGGGCAGAAAGTCGCGCCGCCAGCGCGACCATAAGTCCGCCGCCGAACACTGTAGGAGCGAGCTTGCTCGCGAAAAACTTGAACACGCCGCGGGGTGCCAGGCATCCATCGTCATCGTTGACGACCATCGCGAGCAAGCTCGCTCCTACAAGGGTTTATGGTTAGCCGAAGAACCAGTAGCAAACGCCAATGGCGCCCAGCACGCCGGCGAGTTCCGCCAACAACGCACACCCCACCGCGTGCCGTGCCCGCTGAATCCCCACCGCGCCGAAATACACCGCCAGCACATAAAACGTCGTTTCCGTACTGCCCTGAATCGTCGCCGCC
Organism: Pseudomonas sp. LBUM1670; assembly: GCF_059695695.1. Taxonomy (NCBI): domain Bacteria; kingdom Pseudomonadati; phylum Pseudomonadota; class Gammaproteobacteria; order Pseudomonadales; family Pseudomonadaceae; genus Pseudomonas; species Pseudomonas sp. LBUM1670. Next base: position 74,133 of record NZ_CP166783.1, read on the forward strand.
ACCAACGCCGGGAAGCTGTCTACGCCGGACGTCTTCATGGTTTCAATCAACATCGCCCGGGCCGCGCTGCCGGAGAACGGCTTGACCATCGCCGTCGGCAGCGCATCGACGAAGCGCGTGTCCCAACCGGCCCACTCCACCAGATGCCGAATCCCGTCGAGGCCGAAATCCAGCGCCCCGGACGCCCGCAGCACGCCCACCGCGCACAGCATCGCCACCAGGTATGGCAGCAGATTCTTGGCCACGTCGAAGCCTTCTTTCGCACCTTCGACGAACGCCTCATAAACCTTCACTTTGCGCAGCGCGCCGATCACCAGGAACAGCATGATCAGCCCGAACAGCGTCAGGTTGCCGAGGATCGATGACAGGCCCGCCAGAGCGGTCGCCGAAAGCGTCGCCAGCAACGCCATGAAGCCGCCGAGGGCGAGGGCGCCGGGGATCAGATAGGCGAGCACCACCGGGTCCCACAAGCGCAGGCGCTGCATGAACGCCACCGACAGCAACCCCACCAGTGTCGAGCAACTGGTGGCGAGCAGGATGGGCAGAAACACCAGCGTCGGATCCGGCGCGCCTTGCTGCGCGCGGTACATGAAGATCGTCACTGGCAGCAGGGTCAAGGAGGAGGCGTTGAGCACCAGGAACAGGATCTGCGCGTTACTGGCAATGGTGTCGCTGGGGTTGAGCTCTTGCAGCGCCTTCATGGCTTTGAGGCCGATCGGCGTGGCGGCGTTGTCCAGGCCCAGGCCGTTGGCGGCGAAGTTCAGGGTGATCAGGCCGATGGCGGGGTGACCGGCCGGCACTTCCGGCATCAGGCGCAGGAACAACGGGCCCAGCGCCTTGGCCAGCCATTCGACGATCCCGGCCTTTTCGGCGATCCGCAGAAAACCCAACCAGAGGGTGAGGGTGCCGAACAGCAGGACCATGACCTCGACCGACAACTTGGCCATGGCGAAAATGCTTTCCACCATCGCCGCGAAAATCCCGGCGTTGCCACCGATCAGCCACTGCGCCAGCGCCGATACGGCCGCGACGATGAAGAAGCCAAGCCACAGGCCATTGAGCATCAGTTAAATCCCCCAAAGAATGGGGCGAATGATAGCGGGGTAGCCAGAAACGACAAACCCCGGATTTCTCCGGGGTTTGTTTAGCGCGGTGTACGCGGACCTTGTGGGAGCGGGCTTGCTCGCGAAAGCGGTGTGTCATTCAGCATTGATGTCGACTGACTCCGCATTCGCGAGCAAGCCCGCTCCCACAGGGTTATGCGTTAGTTGCTGGAAATCTCGCCCACCGGCAGTTTTTCCTTGCTGCGCCAGTGCGGCAGGGAATTCCAGTAGCGCTGGCCCTTGGCATCGTCGTACATGCCTTCCCAACGGGCGATGACCAGTACGGCCAAGGCGTTGCCGATCACGTTCAGTGCGGTACGTGCCATGTCCATGATGCGGTCGACACCGGCGATGAATGCCAGGCCTTCCAGCGGAATACCCACGCTGCCCAAAGTGGCCAGCAGCACCACGAAGGACACACCCGGTACGCCGGCGATGCCTTTGGAGGTGACCATCAACGTCAGCACCAGCAACAGTTGCTGGCTGATCGACAGATCAATGCCGTACAGCTGGGCAATGAAGATCGCCGCGATGCTTTGGTAGAGGGTCGAACCGTCGAGGTTGAACGAGTAGCCGGTCGGCACCACGAAGCTGCAAATCGCTTTTGGCGCGCCGTAGGCTTCCATCTTCTCGATGACGCGTGGCAGCACGGTTTCGGAGCTGGCGGTGGAGTAGGCCAGGACCAGCTCATCCTTGAAGATGCGCATCAGCTTGATCACCGAGAAGCCGAACAGGCGAGCGATCAGGCCCAGCACCACGAAGGCGAAGAAGGCGACGGCGACGTAAACCAGGATCACCAGTTTGGCCAGCGGCAGCAGGGACGCGAAGCCGAAGTTGGCCACGGTCACCGCGATCAGTGCGAAAACGCCGATCGGGGCGTAGTTCATGATCATGTGAGTGACCTTGAACATGCTTTCCGACACGCCCTGGAACATCGTCACCAGCGGGTCGCGCAATTCGGGCTTGAGGCTCGACAGACCGAGACCGAACAACACCGAGAAGAAAATGATCGGCAGCATTTCGCCGCGGACCATGGCCGCGAAGATGTTGGAAGGGATCAGATTGAGGATGGTCTGGATGAACGCATGTTCATGCTGTACCTCGGCGGCCGTCGCCTGGTACTTGGAAATGTCCACCGTACCCAGCGTGCTCATGTCGATGCCGGCGCCCGGGTGGAACACGTTGGCCAGCACCAGGCCTACAACGATAGCGATCGTGGTAACGATCTCGAAGTAGATGATGGTCTTCAGGCCGATGCTGCCGAGTTTCTTCGCATCGCCGACGCCGGCAATACCGACGATCAACGAGGAGATCACGATCGGGATCACAATCATCTTGATCAGACGGATAAAGATATCGCCTGCTGGTTGCAGGATGTTGCTGATCCACCAGGCCTTTTCGGCACTGAAATGGTTGAGCAGCGCACCGATTGCTATCCCCAATACCAGACCGATGACGATCTGCCAGGCGAGGCTAAGCTTTGCCTTCTTCATATCTTTACCCTTACTTGCGTTTGAATCGGGCAGATGCATCAAACTGGAACGCTTTTGGCGAAAAAGTCTTGTGCATCCGCCCCCGTATAAGGTGCCCCGGAGCGAGTATTTATGGCTCTCTGGCAGGCGAAAAAAGGCGCAACTATTCCGATGCAAGGAAGCGACGTCTAATGCCGTAAACGCCTACCCTATGCCGAATCGGCATGAGGTTTTTTTACGGAAACCGACGTCGCAATCGGTTCGAATATGACATTTCGGCAGGCATACGTGCCGTGAACCGGCCATTTCCGGGCAGGGTGACTGGTTTTTGATCCTGTGTGCGGGAGGGGTATTTCAGAAAAATCCGACAATGAAAGGCGAGAAAATCGCTGAAAAATCAGGCGATTTTTCTCGATGTACGGTCACGCAGAAACACCGGGGACAGCATTTTCTGGTGATTATTCGTACGAATGGGAAAGTGATGCAGCGAATCCGAGTGGTCCGCTCTATTTCAACGCATTACGCGCATAAGCTCTTCGCAAGTCCGTCGCGCCATGATTGGACGGCGAACTTGCGTCGCAGCTTTTTACCTGACCCGGCCCTTGCGCAGGCACTCCCTGTACCCGTAGGTCACTCCGCCCCTGAAACAGGCAGAACGTCCCGACCCCTTGGTCATGCGTCTACCTTCCTCAGGTAGCGCATTGGAGAGAAGCATGCTGCTTCTTTCGTGTGACAAATTCAGTACCAGTTCGGATCTTTCTTCAGTTGTTCCATCAACAGGTCCTGCATGCCTTGGTCGGGCTTGCCGAGGAAGCGGTAGTCGGCATGCCGCGTGGGCGACTTGTCGGCCGGCAACCCTGCAGGCACTTCGACCAGCATGGCGTAGGCATCTTTCTTGTCGAAGCTGACGGCCACGATCAAGCGTTTGTTGAGGCATGTGTCATGCGATTCGCAGAGCGGCCCCACCAGATACTTGTCGCCATCTTCTTCCACCGCATTCATTTGCTCGGCATCGCCGGACAGGTTCATTACCCATTCCGGCAGACGCTCTTCCTTCTTCACAACGCCTTGCCAGGTGTCATGGAACTGCGGGTCGGTGCTCAATAACTCGTTGACCCGCGTCTGGCCATCATTGGCCGCCAGCGCGATGGCACTGCCGCCCAGGAGCAGGGCGGCTGCCAACGTTTTCAGTGAAACGTTCATCTTCAACCTCGACCACGACGGCCAAAGAAGAACGAAGCAATGAACATCACCAGGAACACGACAAAGAGAATCTTGGCGATACCCGTGGCGGTGCCCGCGATACCACCGAAGCCCAATACCGCAGCGATGATGGCAATGATCAAGAATGTGATTGCCCAGCTCAACATGGTGATTCTCCTTACTTCTATTTAGAGATGATGCTTGTGGTGCATGTCCCGGCGCATCGAGAGCGCCAAGTTCGTGTGTCTAGAACACCCAACGTTCCTGACGTGGCATCTCATCCACAGGCTGAGCCTGGTCGACGCCCATCATTCGCATCGGCGCGCTGTCGGCGGAAGTGCTGCTGACGGCGCTGAAGTGGGTTTGGGTCGGATGCTGAAACGACAGGCGTGGCGCTTCTTGCTCCTGGCCCTGCTCCCAGCGCTGAAACTGCTGGCCGCCAATCAAGGTGATCAGGAGCGCCAGGACAGCAAACAGGCCTTGCTGTAGATGCAGTGGCGAGATACGCAATTGGGCGGCACGTTGGCGACTCATCCTGAAGCTCCTCCGACACTGTGGTGATCTTGTTGAGGGCGTCTGTTCTGAGTGCCCTGGTTAATCAGGCTATTGCAGCCTGCGTGCCAGCTTTTTTAGAAGAAAAAATATAATAAAATCAACGAGTTATGTTCCAAGTAGAAAACAGGTGGGACGCATCCTGCACGATGACCCTTTTGGCGTCGTGCGTAATGCACGATAAATTTGTAGGAGCTTTCAGAATTTTTGAATTGCGAGGAGGGCGCAGGTGTCTCAAAGGAAGTCGGAGAGGTGCCTGGAAGCCGGCGATCTGATTTAAAAACAACAAAATCAGCTGATTAGCCGTAAAGGAAGCAGATAGCTACCCTGAGGCGGTCGGAATCGACCAGAATCAACCATGCAACTTGCCCGATTTTTCCGGGACTAAACCAAGATCATTCTTTAAGGAGCGTAGGAAAATGGAATCAGCCACCGAGCATCAAGGCCGCATTCTGCTGGTGGACGACGAGTCCGCCATCCTGCGAACTTTCCGTTACTGTCTTGAAGACGAGGGCTACAGCGTCGCCACTGCCAATAGCGCGGCGCAGGCTGATGCGTTGTTGCAACGCCAGGTGTTTGACCTGTGTTTCCTCGATTTGCGCCTCGGTGAGGATAACGGCCTCGATGTGCTGGCCCAGATGCGCATTCAAGCGCCGTGGATGCGCGTAGTCATCGTCACCGCTCACTCGGCCGTGGACACCGCCGTGGACGCGATTCAGGCGGGTGCCGCTGATTATCTGGTCAAACCGTGCAGCCCCGATCAATTGCGCCTGGCCACCGCCAAGCAACTGGAAGTGCGGCAGCTGTCGGCACGTCTGGAGGCGCTGGAAGGTGAAGTGCGCAAACCCAAGGACGGCCTGGACTCTCACAGTCCGGCCATGAAAGTGGTGCTCGAAACCGCCCGCCAAGTAGCCAGCACCGATGCCAACATCCTGATTCTCGGCGAATCCGGTACCGGTAAAGGTGAACTGTCCCAGGCCATTCATGGCTGGAGCAAGCGCGCGAAAAAATCCTGCGTCACCATCAACTGCCCATCGCTGACTGCCGAATTGATGGAAAGTGAACTCTTCGGCCACAGCCGTGGCGCATTCACCGGCGCGAGCGAAAGTACCCTTGGACGGGTGAATCAGGCCGACGGCGGAACGCTGTTTCTCGACGAGATCGGCGATTTTCCCCTGACGTTGCAGCCAAAGTTGCTGCGTTTCATTCAAGACAAGGAATATGAAAGGGTCGGCGACCCGGTGACCCGCCGCGCCGATGTGCGCATCCTGGCGGCCACCAATCTCAATCTTGAAGACATGGTGCGCGACGGTCGCTTCCGTGAAGACTTGCTCTATCGCTTGAACGTCATCACTTTGCATCTGCCACCGTTGCGCGAACGCCGGGAGGATATCTTGAACCTGGCTGACCGTTTCCTGGCCCGTTTCGTCAAGGAATACGCGCGCCCGGCACGCGGCTTCAGCGAGGAGGCCCGTGAAGCGCTGCTGAGCTACCGCTGGCCGGGGAACATTCGAGAGTTGCGCAACGTGGTTGAGCGGGCGAGCATCATTTGTCCACAGGAGCGCGTCGAGATCAGCCACCTGGGCATGGCCGAGTCCCCGGTCAACAATGCGCCGCGCATTGGTGCTGCGTTGAGTCTGGACGAGCTGGAGAAGGCCCACATCGGCGCGGTCCTGGCCACCGCCGACACGCTGGACCAGGCCGCGAAGACGCTCGGCATTGACGCTTCCACGCTGTACCGCAAACGCAAGCAGTACAACCTGTGAGTCCTGCCCGATGAAACTGGCGATGAAGTTGCGTACTCGGCTTTTTCTGAGTATTTCCGCACTGATCACCGTTGCGCTGCTTGGGCTGTTGCTCGGGCTGGTCAGTGTGATGCAGATGGCTGGAACCCAGGAAGCACTGGTGCGCAACAACTTCATCACCCTCGACCTGGGCCTCAAACTGCGCCAGACCCTGGGCGACCAGCTGGTTCTGATGATGAGCGACAAACCCGACCCTGGGGCGTTCGAAGCGTCCAGGCAGCAATATTTTCAGCTGCTGGATGAAGGCATCGCCCATGATCAGGGCGGCGAGGGGCGCCCGTACGGATTCTTGCAAGCCAAGGACGATTACCTGAGTTTTCTTCAGGCATTGGACCTGTCGCGCGATCCGTCCCATGTGTGGAGTGGCAACGAAGCGCTCAGCGAAAAATTCAACGTGTTGCGCAACGGTCTGGTCACCGCGCAAAAGCACGCGCTGGATAGCATCAATGAAACGCAGCACCAGGCCCGGGATCGGGCACTGCTGATTGCCGGCCTGCTCGGGTTGGTCGGGTTGGCTGTACTGATTATCGGTTTCGTGACCGCTCATGCGATCGCTCGCCGTTTCGGTGCGCCGATCGAAGCCCTGGCCCAAGCCGCCGACCACATCGGCCAAGGCAACTTCGAAGTAACCCTGCCGATTTCCTCGGCAGTGGAAATGAATCAGCTGACCAAGCGCTTCGGGATCATGGCCGAAGCACTGCGTCAGCACCAGGCTACCAATATAGACGAGTTGCTCGCGGGCCAGCAGCGTTTGCAGGCAGTACTCGACAGCATTGACGACGGCCTGTTGATGATCGATCGCGATGGCCATCTGGAACACCTCAACCCGGTGGCGCAGCGCCAGTTGGGTTGGGAAACAGACCGTCTCGGCCAAGGGTTGGGCTCGGCGCTCGAACGCCCCGAGCTGGATCAGCAGCTGAAACTGGTGTTGCGCGGAAGCTCGCTGGAGCGCGCACCGGAGGACCTGTGTGTCGAGGTTGACGGAGAGTCGCGGCTGCTCACTTACAGCCTGACGCCCGTCAGTCATACCCAGGGCCATATTCTGGGCGCCGTGATGGTGTTGCACGACGTCACCGAACAGCGAGCTTTCGAGCGGGTGCGCAGCGAGTTTGTGTTGCGCGCCTCCCACGAGCTGCGCACGCCGGTCACCGGGATGCACATGGCGTTCGGCCTGTTCCGCGAGCGCGCGCATTTTGCCGAGGACTCGCGAGAAGCCGATCTGCTGGACACCGTGAATGAAGAAATGCAGCGCTTGATGCAGTTGATCAACGACCTGTTGAACTTCTCACGCTACCAGAACGGCTTGCAGAAACTTTCGCTGGCGCCATGTTCCATCGAGGAATTGCTGGAGCAGGCCCGCTCGCGGTTTGCCGATTCGGCGCAAGAGAAGGGCATCGATTTGCTGGTGGAGGTACAGGGGCCATTGCCGTGGTTACAGGCCGATCAGCCCCAACTGGAGCGGGTGCTCGATAACCTCATCGACAACGCGTTGCGTCATACCGGCGCTGATGGCCAGATTCGCTTGCAGGCGCGACGCCACGGCGAGCGGGTGATTATCAGTGTCGAGGACAATGGCGAAGGTATCGCTTACGGCCAGCAGGGGCGGATCTTCGAGCCGTTTGTACAGGTCGGGCGCAAGAAGGGGGGCGCGGGGCTTGGTCTGGCGTTGTGCAAGGAAATCGTGCAGTTGCACGGCGGGCGGATGGGCGTCTATTCGCGGCCGGGGCAGGGTACTCAGTTCTACATGGCGCTGGCGGTTTAACGCGCGTTTACGCTTCGTCATCCATGCGTCGGCCGGCCAGTCGCCGACCACGGGTAATCAGCTCGATGAACTGAACGGCACTCAACGCATGGGCGAACAACCAACCCTGACCGAATTTCACCCCTTCACTGCTCAGAAACGCCGCTTGCGCTTCATGTTCGATGCCCTCGGCAATTACTTTGAGTTGCAGCGCCTGGGCCATGTGAATGATGTACGGTGCCACGCCGCTGCTGGCGGCGTCGTGCCCCAGCGCATCGATAAACGCCTTGTCGATCTTCAGGCAATCCACCGGCAGGGTTTGCAGGTAGGCGAGGCTGCAATAGCCAGTGCCAAAGTCATCGATCAATATCTGATGCCCGACGTCGCGCAAGGCTTGCAGGTTTTCCCGGGCCACCACCACATCGATCAGGCCGCGCTCGGTCACTTCAAAAGCGATCTGCTTGGCCGCGACCCGGTGCAAGGTCAGCAGCCGCGCCATCACTTGGCCGATACGCGGCACCATCACATCGCAGGCCGCCAGGTTGACCGAGATGTACAGCTGCGGATTGGCTCGCAGCAAATGCCCAAGCTGCTCGAGCAGGCGTTGCAGGACGAAGTCAGTCATCTGGCGGATCTGGCCGCTGTTCTCCGCCATCGGAATGAACAGGTCGGGGCTGGTCAGGGTGCCGTCGGGTCGGCGCCAGCGCAGTAAGGCTTCGGCTCCGACACAGTTGCGGCTGTCGAGGTCGAAGATCGGTTGATACAACACCTGCAACTCACCTCGCCGTATCGCGCCGGTCAATTCGGCGTCAAGCGACTGTCGCTGACGCACCAGCAGAAACACCATAAAACCCACAAGCGATCCCAGCGCCACGCTGGCCGGCAGCAACCACCACCAGGCGGCGGGTACTTGCCTGCCGGTGCGCGGGGAGATCAGCACCAATTGGTACTCAGGGCTGTTGGTCGGCATGCGATAAATCAAGTGAGTCCGAGTGACTTGCAAGGCATCGCTGTTTTTCGGTGGCCAAGGTTCGGTCGGTGGCCAGGTTTGCGCGGCGCCCAGCACCGGAATCGCGCGAGTGCCGCGGTCGAGTATCACCAAAAGACTGCTGCCCGGCGACAGGTCGACCATGTCGGTCAAATGTCCGCGAGAGGTGGCGACACGGAAATTGCCCCGCCCGAGCATGAGTGCGGCCCGGTTTTCATCAGGTTCGGTGGTGGTGTTCAGCCAATAACTGTAGGTGGGGTCTTTAATGTCCGGTGGTCGTGCCAGCGACAATCCTTCCTGGCGCGGACGGTTGGTGCAGATCCTCGAGTCATCCATATACACCGCCTCGTAAACGAAGCGGTAATTGAAGGTGACCTGCTGCAAAGTGGCGATCATTTCGTTGTCGCAGGTTCGCAGCGGTTGGGCCTCCAGATCATCCAGGCTTTCGCGCAGTTGCCCGAACAACTGCTCCAGGCGCAAAAGGAAGCGCTCACCTTGTGCGTTCATTTCCAGGCTTTCGTTTTGCTCAACCTGATGCAAGGCCCCGAACAGGCTCAGCGCCATCAGCAACGTAGTGCTCAAGGCAGCAGCCAGCATCGCCAAAAACCAAGGGCGATAGAACCAACTACGTAGCGTCTCTCGAGCAGCAGGCATATTGGAATATCCGAAGAATTACCAATGAGTTATAGCTGCTGATTGGGAAAAAGCCCGGACCGTCGGGCGGTGTCATTATTTTGTCTGGTTCAACACCTGCAGAAGCGCTGCCGTTTGTGCGTCCGGGAGGCCGTCGAATCGGGATGGCCGGAAATGCATCTGAAAGGCTGCAATCACGTGACGTGTCGCCACATCCAGCTCACCGGTTTGCGGCGTGGCGTAACCCAGGCGGGCCAACTGTGCCTGAAACCAGCTGACGCTTGGCAGTTCAGCGTTGAACTGCACTTGCTGGCGCGCCACCACCTCTTCGTTCGGCCAGATTCCAAGGCCTTCGGCCGCCAAACGTTTCCAGGGGAAAAGCGGTCCCGGATCCAGCTTGCGCAGCGGTGCGATGTCGCTATGGCCGATGATGCTGCGGGGGTTGATGGCGTAGCGTTTGCTGATGTCTTTGAGCAGGACGATCAAAGACTGGACCTGGGCTTCGCTGTAGGGATACCAGTAACGTCCTCCGGTCGGGGTTGTCTTGAATCCCGGATTGACGATTTCGATGCCGATGGAGCTGGAGTTGAGCCAGGTCCGACCCTCCCACTCACTCTCTCCGGCGTGCCATGCCCGCAGGTTTTCGTCCATCAGCTTATAGATGGTGGCGTTTTTATCGTCGCCGATCAGGTAGTGACTGCTGACTTCGCCGTGGGTCAGCAGTTGCAGCGAGCGTTCCAGCGATGCGGAGGTGTAATGCATCACCACGAATTGAATGCGGCTGTCGTGGTTGACCGAAGGATGGCTGGTGTCGAACCGGGGGCCGCTGGCACAGCCGGCCAATAGAAGCGACACGATGAGAGCAAGATATTTCATGGCAAAGGGCAGTACACGCAAGACAGTAATGCAACAGTGTAACGTACTGCCTTGCGCGACGACGGCTAACGGGGCTATTTAAACAAAATGGAACAATTGGCTTTCAGCCGGGTTCGACCCGATTACGGCCTGCATGTTTGGCGCGGTACAACGCCTGATCGGCTCTTTTCAGCACCATATCGCTGTGTTCTCCGGGTTTGAATGCAGTCATTCCCATCGAAACGGTAATGGTCACCGGCTCCCCCTTGAAGTGGAATGGGCAGGCTTCAATGGACGCGCGCAGGTGTTCCAGCAGTTTTGCCCCCGCCGCTGGCACTGTGCCGGGCATCAGCAGGACAAACTCTTCGCCGCCAAACCGGGCGATGAAATCGGTCCCGCGCAGGCGCTTGCGCAACACGCTGGCGATGATTTTCAGCACCTTGTCCCCCGCCAGGTGACCATAGTTGTCATTGATGCGTTTGAAATGATCGAGGTCGAGCATGGCCAGCAACAGGGTGTTGCCGTAATGCTGCCACTGGCTGATTTCGTGATCGAGCCGTTCGCTCCAGGCCGCCCGGTTGGGCAGTCCGGTCAGTGGGTCGATCAAGGCTTTCTGGCGCTGCTCTTCAAGATGTTCGCGGTAGCCTTGAGCTTCCTGCTCCATGTGCGCCACGCGTTCGGCCAGGCCTTTAAGGCGGGCGGCCACTTCCTGCTCGCGCTCGTCGCGCTGCTTCTGGTGCTGATCCATGGTGCCGAGCAGGCCTTCGAGGTGGTTCTCCAGGACGAGCTTGAGATCGTCGAGGTCCGCCGCCTCTTGCATGCTGCTCTGCAGGCCGTCGACCTGCTCACGGATCTGCGTGTCCATTTCGCGCGCGGCAGAACTGTTGTCCGCATGGCCATCGCTGGCGGCTTGCAGGTTGCTCTGGAATGACTCGAGGCGCTCGTTGAGTTGCTGCAGATAGGCTTCGAATTCATGCTGGCCACTGTCGTTGATCGCCAGCATCAAGGTGGCTAGATCGTCGAGGATCGGCAGCAGTTCGTACCAGTTCAAACCATTTTGCAGGCGATCGCGCATCGCTTCGGCTTGCGGGCGATGGCGCTCGGGCAGCGACAGGTCGTCCAGTAGGCCCAGCAACGTGTCTTCGATGTGCTTGGCGACCGAGCTGTAGGACGGCTCCGGCGAGTCTGGCAGGGCGTAGTGAACATCGTGTTCAGAGTGTTCCGGATCGACGGCGGCCAATGCCTCGGCCATGGCCGAGGGCAGGGGCAGGCGGTCGAGGAATATCGTCGGGGTCAACTCGTCCGGGTTGATCGCCAGTTGAGTCTCGGCAACCGCTGACATGTGGGCTGGTGCCGGTTGCTCTGGTGGTTGAATCTCCGACTGGACCGGTGTTTCCGGAGCGGGTGCTTGCTGGGGTTTATGGACTGGCGGAACAAACGCCACGACTTCATCGGGCGTCGGCGTCACTGTGAGTGCTTCGATCACCTGTGGTTCGGGCTGGGCCGGGTGTTCGGCTGGCGGCGTTACGCGTGGTTCGTCGGCAATTGGCGCGGTATCGACGGTCACTCGCGGCAATTCGGGAGGTGCCGCAGTAACCGCTCCGACAGGCAGCGGGGTGGGCACTTGCGCTTCCGGGGGAGCTACCTGCTGTATCGCATCTTCCGTTTCACGATTGCCAAACAGGCGTTGCAGCAAGCCTGGGCGATCGGGTTCTGCCGGGTTCTCCAGCTGACTCAAGGCTTTGCCTTGCAGCCCGCTCAACTCGCTGAGCAGCAACGGGATCTCGCGCGCCTGGCTGACGCGACCGTCGAGGGTTTTGGCGAAGTTCTTGAGTGGCCGGCTCACTTCCCGGGGTAGCGGCAAGGTTTGCAGTTGCGCGACCAGTGCGGTCAGTGCGGCGCTGGTCTGATTGACCCGGGTTTCGCGGCGCTGTTCAGAGTCGAGTACCGCTTTTTCCAGTCGTGGAAGCAGTGCAGCCAGGCCGGCGTCCATTTCATTGGTGCGGATGACTTCGCGCATTTCTTTCATGCACTGGTCAACGGCGCGGTCGGTGCCCTCGGCCGCCAAAGTACTGCGCACCAGTCCGCGCCGCAGCAGGTCGAGCCGGGCGTCCCAGTGTCGTTCGAGCTTTTCCTGTTGTTCGATGCTTTTGAGGTATTTCTCTTTCCAGCGCTGTGTTTCGTCGCTCATTCATGGGTTCCGCGAAGGGCAGGACTCAACGCGGGCAATGCGTCGGCCGTGAGCGAACCCGGCAGACGAATCTCTACCGCGACCGGCAGGTGATCGGAAATGGGCTGTGCCAGCACTTCGACCTTTTCAAGCGTCAGGGTCGGGCTCAGCAGAATGTGGTCCAGGCAGCGCTGCGGGCGCCAGCTCGGGAAGGTTGCTTCCAGTTGCGGCGCCAGCAGGCCGAGGTCGCGCAACGGAGAATTTTGCAGCAGGTCACTGGCGTGGGTGTTCATGTCGCCCATTAGCACCTGATGTTTATAACCGCCGATCAGCTCGCGGATGTAAGCCAGTTGCATGCTCCGGGCGCGAGCGCCCAGCGCCAGGTGCATCATGACCACCACCAGCGCTTCCGGACCTTCACCGAAACGCACCAGGATCGCCCCGCGACCCTTGGGCCCCGGTAGCGGATGATCCTCAATCGCCCACGGGCGCAGGCGGCTGAGCACGCCATTGCTGTGCTGGCCGAGGCGACCGAGATTGCGATTGAGTTGTTGATACCAGTAGGGGAAGGCGCCGAGTTGCGCCAGGTGTTCGACTTGATTGACGTAGCCTGATCGGAGGCTGCCGCCATCGGCTTCCTGCAGGGCGACCAGATCGAAGTCGCCCAGCAGATTGCCGATCTTTTGCAGATTGTCGGCGCGCCCGGTGTGCGGCAACAGGTGTTGCCAGCCCCGGGTCAGGTAGTGCCGATAACGCTCGGTACTGATGCCCACCTGGATATTGAAGCTGAGCAAGCGCAGACGGCTGTCTGCAGGCAACCCCGTCGATTCCAGGTGATGCTCGTTGACCCGCGGATCATGCAGGCCAACGATGCGTTCGGTACCCCAGCGGCGCATGGCAGGCCCCGCGCTTAGTTGGCAGCAGCCTTGGTAGCCGCCCGCTCTTTGTCGACCAGTTTGTCGGCCAGTTGCAGGGCTTGCTCGGCGCCGCCGGCAGAACCCACGTCAAAGCGATACTTGCCGTTGACGATCATGGTTGGAACGCCGGAGATTTCATATTTCTTGGCCAGTTCGCGAGCCTTGTTGATCTGGCCCTTGATGGCGAAGGAATCGAAGGTCGCCAGGAACTTGTCCTTGTCTACGCCTTGAGTCGCCAGGAAGTCGGCCATTTCGTTTTTATCGACCAGCTTTTTGTGTTCCTTCTGAATGGCGTTGAATACCGCAGCGTGAACCTTGCTCTCGACGCCCATGGCTTCCAGGGTCAGGAACATTTGGCCGTGTGCGTCCCATGGACCGCCGAACATCGCAGGAATACGAACGAAGTTCACGTCGGACGGCAGTTTCTCGACCCAAGGATTGATTACCGGTTCGAAAGCGTAGCAATGCGGGCAGCCATACCAGAACAGCTCCACCACTTCGATCTTGCCAGGCACAGCAACCGGAACCGGATTGGTCAGTTCGACATAAGGGGCGGCGGGGGCTTCGGCGGCTTGGGCAGTCATGCCGAACAGGCTGGCAGCGACGAGTGCGGCGCTGATGATCAGATTACGCATGCTTTACTCCTGGACAATTTGGTCGCCTCGCGCGACCTGTTTTCAGACAGGTCATGGCGGGCTTGAGTTCTGTAGTGTAACGGCAGCAGGCACAAAAAAGGGCGGCCTGAGCCACCCTTTTTATACTTGCTGCGACGGATTAATAGAGCGTTAACGTTGCAGGAGATGTACATCCCGCGCGGCGCCCCATTCGACGTCTTAGTGCAGGCCCTGAATGTAGCTGGACACCGCTGCGATATCTTCGTCGCTCAGGCGTTTGGCAATGGTCTGCATGGTTTTGGTGTCGCCGTCGTTGCTACGACCGCCTTCTTCCTTGCGGAAATCGGTCAGCTGCTTGGCAATGTATTGAGCGTGCTGGCCACCCAGGTGCGGGAAGCCGGCGGCCGCGTTGCCTGTGCCGTTTGGCGAGTGGCAGCCGGTGCAGGCTGGCAGGCCCTTGGCCAGGTCACCACCACGGAACAGTGCTTCACCGCGAGCCACGACTTTAGGGTCGGCGGCGCCAACGCTGCCTTTCTGGCTGGCGAAGTAGGCGGCGATATCGGCCAGGTCCTGATCGCTCAGGTTGGTCAGCAGGCCGGTCATTTCCAGTACCGTGCGTTTGCCGGACTTGATGTCGTGCAACTGCTTGTTCAGATAACGCTCGCCCTGACCTGCCAGTTTCGGAAAGTTAGGCGCCATGCTGTTGCCATCCGGGCCATGACAGGCGCCACATACTGCGGCTTTCGCCTGACCAGCAGTTGCATCACCTGCAGCATGGGCTATGCCGGAGATCCCCACGGTCAACAGCAGACTCACGATCAATTTGTTCATCAGCTAATCCAACTACGGCTAAGGGTTAAAGAGTTATGGACCGGGATCACTCGCTCATCCAGTGGATGATGGCTTGGTAATCCTCGGCACTGCAGTCCATGCACAAACCACGCGGCGGCATCGCCTTGAAACCCTGGGTCACGTGTTGCACCAGCGTCTCCATACCTTTCGCCAACCTCGGCGTCCAAGCTGCCTGATCGCCCTTTTTGGGCGCCATGGGTAGTTGGCCGGAATGACAGGCACCACAAACACGGTTGTACACAGCTTCCGGATCCTGTGTAGCCTGAGCGCTGTAAAGCGGCATCAAGACACCGGCAGCTAGCAGCCATTTCGTCATAAAACGACCTTTTCAGGGTTGAGAGCGTTCTGCGTTCTACTGCGCAATCAAGGTCTATCGCTCTCGTGAACTTCATCCTACGCTGGGACAAAGCGCACACAAAATCTGCGGCATTATATACTGGCGCTACTGAAACGGAAACGACACCGCTTGCCGCGTCCATTCCCGGCGCCGCCCACATCGGAAATCCCATGCAACTCAAGAACCCCATCCTCGGCCTGTGCCAACAGTCCACCTTTATGCTCAGCGCTGCCAAAGTCGACCAATGTCCCGACGACGAAGGCTTTGAAGTGGCCTTCGCCGGGCGTTCCAACGCCGGTAAATCCAGCGCGTTGAACACCCTGACGCATGCCAGCCTGGCGCGGACCTCGAAAACCCCGGGTCGCACGCAACTCTTGAACTTCTTCAAGCTAGACGATGATCGTCGTCTGGTCGACCTTCCGGGCTACGGTTACGCGAAAGTACCGATCCCGTTGAAGCTGCACTGGCAGCGTCACCTGGAAGCTTATCTGGGTGGTCGCGAGAGTTTGAAAGGTCTGATTCTGATGATGGACATCCGTCATCCAATGACCGACTTCGACCTGTTGATGCTCGATTGGGCCGTCGCCAGCGGCATGCCGATGCACATTCTACTGACCAAAGCGGACAAGCTGACCTACGGCGCGGCAAAGAACGTCTTGCTCAAGGTTCAGTCGGACATTCGCAAGGGCTGGGGTGATGCGATCAGCATTCAGCTGTTCTCGGCGCCAAAACGCATGGGCCTGGAAGACGCCTACACTGTATTGGCAAGCTGGATGGAACTGGCTGACAAAGGCTCGGAACTCGCGGAGTAAGCTCATTTACAAAAAACGCGGGCAAAAAAAACCCCGGACTTCTTATGGGGAGGGGGAAGTTCCGGGGTTCAAGTTCCGGACCGCTAGGGCGGGGTCCAGATTATCTGCCAACACTTAACACAACATAGGAGCATCGAAGGGCTTCACCAGCCATTCAGTTACTGTGAGTGGCAGTTCACAGGTTTAGTTCCGGCATCCCAAAAACCATTTGAAATAAGCCGGATCACTAACGGAAATAAGCGCCCTTCGCCCCTCTGCCGCGGCACATTGTAGGAGCGAGCTTGCTCGCGATGGTCGTCAACGATGACGCGTCTTCCCTGAATGAGCGCGGCGTGTTCGAGTCCATCGCGAGCAAGCTCGCTCCTACATCTATGGATCAGTGCGCCTCATCCCAGTTATTTCCCACGCCAACCTCGACCAGAAGCGGTACATCCAGCTTCGCGGCGTTGGCCATGTGGGCGCGAATCTCTTCACGAACCTGATCGACCATATCTTCACGTACCTCAAGCACCAATTCATCGTGCACCTGCAGGATGACCTTGGCGTCGAGACGCGATGAGGTCAGCCAGTTATCCACAGCCACCATGGCTTTCTTGATGATGTCCGCCGCGGTGCCTTGCATCGGGGCGTTGATCGCCGTGCGTTCGGCACCTTTGCGCAGGGCCGGGTTTTTTGCGTTGATTTCCGGCAGGTACAGGCGACGACCGAAGATAGTCTCGACGAAACCTTGCTCGGCCGCCTGGGCGCGAGTGCGTTCCATGTATGCCAGGACACCTGGATAACGGGCGAAATAGCGGTCGATGTACGCCTGGGACTGTTTCCGATCGACGCCGATCTGCTTGGCCAGGCCAAACGCGCTCATGCCGTAGATCAAACCGAAGTTGATCGCCTTGGCACTGCGACGCTGATCTGTGCTGACTTCGGCCAGTTCAACCCCAAAGACTTCCGCCGCCGTGGCTTTGTGCACATCCAGATTATTGCGGAAAGCGTGCAATAAACCTTCGTCCTTGGCCAGGTGAGCCATGATGCGCAGCTCGATTTGCGAGTAGTCCGCGGCCAGCAGCTTGTAGCCTTTTGGCGCAACGAACGCCTGACGAATCCGACGACCTTCGGCGGTGCGGATCGGAATGTTCTGCAGGTTTGGATCGATGGACGACAAGCGTCCGGTGGCAGCGACAGCTTGCTGATAGTTCGTATGGATGCGGCCGGTACGCGTGTTGATCTGCTCGGGTAGACGGTCGGTGTAAGTGCTTTTGAGTTTGCTCAGCGAGCGGTACTGCATCAACACCCTGGGCAGTGGGTAGTCCTGTTCCGCCAGTTCGGCCAACACCGCTTCGGCCGTGGAAGCCTGGCCTTTGGCGGTTTTGCTGAGTACCGGCAAACCGAGCTTTTCGTAGAGGATTACGCCCAGTTGCTTCGGAGAGCCGAGGTTGAATTCCTCGCCCGCAATGGCAAATGCCTCGCGCTCCAGGGCGACCAGTTTCTCGCCCAATTCCACGCTCTGGATGCCCAGCAAGTTCGCGTCCACGAGCGCGCCCTGCCGTTCGATCCGGGCCAGTACTGGCATCAGGGGCATTTCAATGTCGCTGAGCACTTGAGTCAAACTTGGCGTCGCCGCCAGTTTTTCCTGCAGCGCCAAATGCAGGCGGAAGGTGACATCGGCATCTTCCGCGGCATAGTCACCGGCCAGCTCCAGGGATATCTGGTCGAAGGTCAGCTGTTTGACGCCTTTGCCGGCGATCTCTTGAATGTCGGTTTTGCTTTCGCCCAGGTACTTCAGTGCCAGGCTGTCCATGTCGTGGCGGGTGGCGGTCGAGTCGAGCACGTAGGACTCGAGCATCGTGTCGTAGGCAATGCCCTGAACAGTGATCCCGTTGTTCTGATCGCCACCGATGGCGCAATTGGCGAGGATGTTGGTTTCGAACTTGGCATTCTGGCCGACTTTCAGCTTGTTCGGGTTTTCCAGTAGCGGTTTCAATGCCAGCAGTACGGTATCGCGGTCCAGCTGTTCTGGCACGCCCATGTAGGAATGCGTCAGCGGAATGTAGGCCGCTTCGTTGGCTGCAACGGAAAACGACAGCCCCACCAGTTGCGCGTGCTGAGCATCGGTGCCGTTGGTTTCCGTGACGAAGGCGATCAGCGGCGCCTTGTCGAGTTTGTCCAGCCAGGCTTCGAGGCGCTTAGCGTCAAGGATGGTTTCGTACTTCGATTCGACAGCGCCCGGCTGCTCCTGAGCGACCTCGACAATCTCCTGACCGGAACGCTTGGCGTCGCGCTGGTTCTCTTCGAACCAGCTCTTGAATTCCAGCAGCGTGTAGAGCTCGGCCAGTTTGTCGTGATCCGGCTTGCCCATTTGCAGGTCGTCGAGGCCGATATCCAGCGGCACGTCGATCTTGATCGTCGCCAACTGATAGGAGAGGAATGCCATCTCCTTGTGCTCTTCGAGTTTGGCCGGCAGGGTTTTCGCGCCGCGAATCGGCAGGGTCGGAACGATGTCGAGCTGCGCATAGAGCTCGGTCAGGCCGCCGTTTACGCCGACCAGCAGGCCGGACGCGGTCTTTGGGCCGATGCCCGGAACGCCCGGGATGTTGTCGGAAGAATCGCCCATCAACGCCAGATAATCGATGATCTGCTCGGGAGCGACGCCGAATTTCTCCTTCACGCCCTCCACGTCCATGCTGCTACCGGTCATGGTGTTGACCAAGGTAATGTGGCCGTCGACCAACTGCGCCATGTCCTTGTCGCCGGTGGAGATGATTACCGGGCGGTCGGCCGCCGCGCTGCTGCGGGCCAGGGTGCCGATCACGTCATCGGCCTCGACGCCTTCGACGCACAGGAGCGGGAAGCCCAAAGCGATTACGCTCTGGTGCAGCGGCTCGATCTGCACGCGCATGTCGTCGGGCATGCTCGGACGGTTGGCTTTGTATTCGGCGTACATGTCATCGCGAAACGTCCCACCCTTGGCGTCGAACACCACGGCGAACGGACTGTCCGGGTACTGCTTGCGCAGACTCTTGAGCATGTTCAACACGCCTTTGACCGCTCCGGTCGGCAGACCTTTGGAAGTGGTCAGCGGCGGCAGCGCGTGAAAGGCGCGATACAGGTAAGAAGAACCGTCCACCAGGACGAGGGGGGCTTGGCTCATGAGCAGGATCAACCTTTTCGGCGGGTCCGGCGCTAGAATAGCGGGACCGTTGACGACAAAGGGACAAGGTTATCATGCGCACACTAAATCGCCTGTTGCTGGCTGGCTTGTTTGCAACCGTTCCACTGGCCGTCATGGCGGCGGACGATGCGCCGACTCCGGAGCCTGAAGTCACGATCCGCACGGAAGGGGACAAAGTCATTCAGGAATACCGCCAAAACGGTTTCCTGTATGCGATCAAGGTTACGCCGAAGGGGGCACCGCCGTATTTTCTGGTGCGTGCGGACGGTACAGATGCAAACTTCATCCGCTCGGATCAGCCGGATATGCTGATTCCGTCGTGGAAGATTTTTGAATGGAAGTAGTTTCTTAATTTCAATTGGCGCTGGCTCAAGCAGCGGCGCCCGTACTGGCAGTTAAAACATGTCTGTGTTCACCCCGCTGGCTCGGCCCGAGCTGGAAACCTTTCTCGCCCCATACGGGCTCGGCCGCCTGCTTGATTTCCAGGGGATTGCCGCCGGTAGCGAAAACACCAATTTCTTTATCAGCCTGGAGCAGGGCGAATTTGTCCTGACCCTGGTCGAGCGCGGTCCGGTTCAGGAGATGCCGTTCTTCATCGAGTTGCTGGACGTGCTGCATGAAGCTGACCTGCCGGTGCCTTACGCCTTGCGCACCACCGATGGCGTCGCCTTGCGCGAACTGGCCGGCAAGCCTGCGCTGCTGCAACCGCGTCTGGCCGGCAAGCACATCAAGATCGCCAACGCGCAGCATTGCGCCCAGGTGGGCGAGTTGCTCGGCCATCTGCACCTGGCGACCCAGGCCAACATGATCAAGCGCAAAACCGATCGCGGCCTGGACTGGATGCTGGAAGAGGGCACGCAACTGTTGTCGCACCTGAATGCCGAGCAGAAAGAACTGCTGCAACGGGCGCTGGATGAAATCACTCAGCAGAAAGAGAAAATTCTGGCGTTGCCACGGGCCAACATCCACGCGGACCTGTTCCGTGATAACGCGATGTTCGAAGGCACGCACCTGACGGGATTGATCGACTTTTACAATGCTTGCTCGGGGCCAATGCTCTACGACGTGGCGATTGCCTTGAACGATTGGTGTTCGGACGACGACGGGTTGATCGAGGGGCCGCGAGCGCGGGCGTTGCTGGGGGCTTATGCGGCGTTGAGACCATTCACGGCGGCCGAGGCGGAGTTGTGGCCGACCATGCTGCGTGTGGCGTGCGTGCGGTTTTGGCTGTCGCGGTTGATTGCCGCGGAGTCTTTCGCCGGGCAGGACGTGTTGATTCACGATCCGATGGAGTTTCAGTTGCGGTTGGCGCAGCGGCAGAAGGTCAGTACGCCGCTACCGTTCGCCCTCTAAATTGTGGCGAGGGAGCTTGCTCCCGCTGGCCTGCGCAGCAGGCCCATCTTGGGGTCGCTTCGCTGCCCAGCGGGAGCAAGCTCCCTCGCCACAGGGTTATCGCAGTATTTACAACGACTCCAGACACCCCGCCAAATCATTCCCCAACTTCTCCAGTACCTGCTCATACCCCTGAGCAGTCGCCGGCGTGTACCCACCCAGCGCATCCAGCTCCGCCAACTTCACTGGCAGACCTGCCACCAACGTTTCCGCCAGGCGCGGACGCAACGGCGGTTCGCTGAACACACAGGTCTTGCCCACTTCCTGCAACCGCGTACGCATTGCCGACACATGCTGGGCCCCCGGCTGGACTTCGGCGGCGACGCTGAATACGCCAGTGTGTTTCAGACCATAAGCGTCCTCGAAATAGTCGAACGCTTCATGGAACACAAAGTACGGTTTGCCCGCGATACCCGCCAGACGAGCCTTCAAGCGCAGGTCCAGCGCGTCGAGACGGTCATCAAAGGCCTTGAGGTTGCTCTGATAGCGTGCCGCATTCGCCGGATCGGCAGCACTCAAATCCGCGGCCATTTTCGTCGCGATCACCCGGGCGTTGACCGGCGATAACCACAAATGCGCATCCAGACTGCCCGGACGGTGATCGTGATCATGCTCATCGGCTTCTTCGGCGTGGGAGTGACTGTCTTCGGCGAAACGACGTAACTTCAGCCCCGGCAGATCCTGCAGGGCGACGCTCGGTAGCGTACGACCCTTCAGTACGCGAGGCAGGAAACCTTCCAGGTCCGGCCCGATCCAGTAAACCAGATCCACGGATTGCACCTTCCGTACGTCGGAAGGGCGCAGGGCATAGTTATGCGGCGAAGCACCCGGCGGTAGCAGCACTTCCGGAATTGCCATGCCGTCCTGCACCGCAGCGGCAATCAGCTGTAGCGGCTTGATGCTGGTGAGGACTTTGACGTCGGCATGAGCAGAACCGATCAACAGAAAACTGGCGACAAATGCGACAAAGATAGAAAAAAGTCGGGACACGATGACCACTCGAAGAGGCGAGAACGGGTAACATAATAACGTCTCTCACAAAACTCGTCGCCGCTCATGCCAAAAACACCGATTGCCAGCCGTCCCCACGACCACTCTCATTGCGTTCACAGCGCACTGTCTGAGGCCGATGCCCTGTGCGCACGTCAAGGCCTGCGCCTGACCGCCTTGCGCCGGCGGGTGCTGGAACTGGTGTGGCAAAGCCATAAACCGCTGGGTGCCTACGACATTCTTGCGGTACTCAGCGAGCAGGACGGCCGCCGCGCTGCGCCGCCAACGGTATACCGCGCGCTGGATTTCCTGCTGGAAAACGGCCTGGTGCACCGCATCTCCTCGCTGAACGCCTTCGTCGGCTGCAATCACCCGGAACACGCCCACCAGGGCCAGTTCCTGATCTGCCGCGAATGCCACGCCGCGATCGAACTTGAACAGAAGTCCATCAGCGACGCGATTATCACCAGCGCCAGGGATGTCGGGTTCGTCGTCGAAAGCCAGACCGTCGAAGTGGTCGGCGTCTGTTCGGGTTGCCAGGGGGCTTGATGAGCAACGCGCTGATCCGCCTCGAGCAGGTTGCCGTCACCTTTGCCGGGCAAAACGTGCTGGATAACATCGAACTGAGCGTCGAGCCGGGGCAGATCGTCACCCTGATCGGACCCAACGGTGCCGGTAAAACCACCCTCGTGCGCGCGGTGCTCGGTCTGTTGAAGCCGGACAGCGGCAGCGTGTGGCGCAAGCCGAAACTGCGGGTCGGTTACATGCCGCAAAAACTTCACGTCGATCCGACGCTCCCACTGTCGGTGCTGCGCTTCTTGCGGCTGGTGCCGGGCGTGGACCGCGCTCGGGCTTTGGCGGCCCTCAAGGAAGTCGGCGCCGAACAGGTGATCGACAGCCCGGTGCAAAGTGTTTCCGGCGGTGAAATGCAGCGGGTGCTGCTGGCCCGGGCGCTGTTGCGCGAGCCTGAATTGCTGGTGCTTGATGAACCGGTGCAAGGCGTCGACGTAGCGGGGCAGGCCGAACTGTACA
This sequence comes from Pseudomonas sp. LBUM1670, assembly GCF_059695695.1. Classification (NCBI taxonomy): domain Bacteria; kingdom Pseudomonadati; phylum Pseudomonadota; class Gammaproteobacteria; order Pseudomonadales; family Pseudomonadaceae; genus Pseudomonas; species Pseudomonas sp. LBUM1670. The sequence continues at coordinate 96,767 of NZ_CP166783.1, forward strand.
GCCTGATCACCCGTCTGCGTGACCGTCACGGCTGCGGCGTGTTGATGGTTTCCCATGATTTGCATTTGGTCATGAGCACCACCGATCAAGTGGTCTGCCTCAACCGCCACGTCTGTTGTTCCGGCCATCCCGAGCAGGTCAGCGGTGATCCGGCTTTCGTCGAGCTGTTCGGAAAGAACGCACAAAGCCTGGCGATTTATCACCACCATCATGACCACGCCCATGATCTGCATGGCTCGGTAGTGACCACGGCCCCGACGGCCCCACCCCACGTTCATGGAGATAGCTGCAAGCATGGCTGATTTTCTGCTCTACGCCCTGCTTGCAGGCCTGGCATTGGCGCTGGTCGCAGGTCCGTTGGGATCTTTCGTGGTCTGGCGGCGCATGGCCTATTTCGGCGACACCCTGTCCCACGCCGCCTTGCTCGGCGTGGCGTTGGGCTTCCTGCTGGATGTCAGTCCGACAGTGGCGGTCACCGTAGGCTGTTTGTTATTGGCGGTGTTGCTGGTGACCTTGCAACAGCGTCAACCGCTGGCATCCGACACGCTTTTGGGAATTCTCGCGCCGAGCACGCTCTCTTTGGGCCTTGTCGTACTAAGCTTCATGCACGAAGTGCGGATCGACCTGATGGCCTATCTGTTTGGCGACTTGCTGGCGATCAGTCCGACCGATCTGGCCTGGATTCTCGGTGGCAGTGCGGCTGTCATGGCCTTGCTGGTGACGTTGTGGCGGCCATTGCTGGCGATCACGGTGCATGAAGAGCTGGCCAGGGTGGAAGGTTTGCCGGTGCCGGCGCTGCGTCTGACCCTGATGTTGCTGATCGCCGTAGTGATCGCGGTGGCGATGAAAATCGTTGGTGTGTTGTTGATTACGTCGCTGCTGATCATCCCCGCGGCTGCGGCACAACGTCACGCCCGGTCACCGGAACAGATGGCACTGGGCGCGAGCCTGCTGGGCATGCTCGCGGTGTGTGGCGGTTTGGCATTGTCCTGGTTCAAGGACACCCCGGCGGGCCCGTCGATCGTGGTGACGGCCGCCGCGCTGTTTCTGCTGAGTTTTGTCCTGCCCCGTCGAGGGGTGTAGACTTGCTCGTTTTTTGCGCAAATAGAGAGTCGCAGGAATGAAGCTGTTAGCCTCCCGTTATCTGCTCCTTGTCGCATTTTCGCTGCTACTGGGCGCATGTCAAAGCACGCCACCGGCGGCCACCGAGGCCACTGATGCGCGGGCCACGGCCATCGCACAGCTCGAGCAAAGCCTCGCCAGCAGTGAGCTGGCCACTGCCGAAGATCAACTGGCTGCCTTGCAGGCTGACTCGCCAGACGATCCATCCCTTGTGCAGTACCAACGGCAACTCGCCGAAGCCTATCTGCAACGCAGCCAGATCGTGCTGCAAAAAGGCGATGTGAATGCCGCCGCCACCGCCCTGAGCCGTGCGCGGGCGTTGATGCCCAAGGCTCCGGCGCTGACGGGTGGGGTCAACAACGCCATCGTCAATGCACGCAAGGCCGAGTTGGATAAGGCAGAAGCGGCGCTGTTGGCTGCTGAGGCTAAACCGCAGGCGAAAGTGATTGATCCGACCGCTGAAAGCACTACCGTCGCGTTGAACCTCACCGATATGAGCAAACTTCGTCGGCAACTGGATGCGATCGCGGCCGATGTGGTGAATTATCAATGTGACGTGAGCATCCAGGCGCCGCGCACGCAGGATTACCCTTGGTTGGCTACGTTGTTGACCAAGCGGGTGAAGAAGCTGGATTCGGGGTTTGATCTGAAGCTGGAAAAGCAGATCCTGCGCAACGTCCCGGCGCAGATGGTCTTGAGTCCGCGTAAACCCTAAAAGCTTCGCGGGCAAGCCTCGCTCCTACAGGTCATGCGCCGATATCGAAGTCGCGCAAATCCTGTAGGAGCGAGGCTTGCCCGCGAAGGCGTCCTAGCTATCGATACAAAACCTTAAGCCGGAACCGCCTTGGCCTTAGGCTCCCGATCCCAAACGCGATGCTGCCCGATCGCAGCAAAAAACGCTTTGATCAACTTGCCATCCGTCCCCACGATCAACCCCGCATCAGCCTCCAGCTTCAACACATCCAGCAACTGCTTCGCCTCGCCTTGCAGCGCGATCGCTTTCAAGTGTTTGTACGCTTCCAGCACGTAATGCAGCGCCACGCCATCACCGCTCAATGCCTTGATCGATTCCGCGCCACCCGGCACAAAGACCGCGTCGAACGCAATGGATGGCATGCCTTCCATGGAGGCATCCACTGGCAGCGACTTGCCATCGGCCGTTGTCACCGGGGCGGACGTCGGGCCGAGCAGTTTGGCGTGCGCGCCTTCTGCCTTCAGCGCGTTCTTCATCGCATCGATTGCAGCGCCATCGACACCGTTGGCCGCCAGAATCGCGACTTTTCGGGTTTTGATATCCCCCGGCAACAAATTGGCCTGGCTCAGGGCCGGGGAGCGGTCGAGGGATATTTTCGGCACTTCGACCGTCCCGGCTTTCGGTGCTGGCAAGCCAAGGTTCTGTGCCACCCGTTTGGCCAGTTCCAGGTCGATGTTGGCGAGGATCTCATTCACTTCGCGCGCACGGATGAACTCCCGCTCAACCTTGCCCAGCTCAAAGCTGTAGGCCGCAATGATGTGTTCCTGCTCGTGTTTGCTCATGCTGTGAAAGAACAGCCGCGCTTGAGAAAAGTGATCGCTGAACGACTCGCTGCGCTGACGGATCTTGTTGGCGTCGATGCGCTCTGGATAGGTCTCGAAGCCGCCATCCTGTGCGGCGGGTGGTGTTTCTTTCGGCCAGCCACCGTCGATTGAGTTCGGCTCGTAGGAGGCGCGACCCTTGTCGATGGTGGTGCGGTGCATCGCATCCCGCTGGCCATTATGGAACGGTGCGACCGGGCGGTTGATCGGGATCTCATGAAAATTCGGCCCACCGAGTCGGCTGATTTGCGTATCGGTGTAGGAAAACAACCGACCTTGCAGCAACGGATCGTTGGAAAAATCGATCCCCGGCACGATATGCCCTGGGCAGAAAGCGACCTGCTCGGTTTCGGCGAAGAAGTTGTCCGGGTTGCGGTTGAGCACCATCTTGCCCAGTGGCGTGATGGGCACGATTTCCTCGGGAATGATTTTGGTCGGGTCGAGAATGTCGAAATCGAAGGAATGTTCGTTTTCTTCTTCGACCACCTGTACGCCCAATTCCCATTCCGGGTAATCGCCCATCTCGATGGATTCCCAGAGATCGCGACGGTGGTAGTCGGTGTCTTTACCGGCGAGTTTCTGGGCTTCATCCCAGACCAGCGAGCAAGTCCCGGCGGCAGGGCGCCAGTGGAATTTGACGAAGCGTGATTTGCCCTCAGCGTTGATCAGCCGGAAGGTATGCACGCCGAAGCCCTGCATGCTGCGCAGGCTTTTCGGAATTGCCCGGTCGGACATCGCCCACATCACCATGTGCGCCGATTCCGGCACCAGCGAGACAAAGTCCCAAAAGGTGTCGTGCGCGGAGCCGCCCGTAGGAATCTCGTTGTGTGGCTCGGGTTTTACCGCGTGCACGAAGTCAGGAAACTTGATCGCATCCTGTATGAAAAACACCGGCATGTTGTTGCCCACCAGGTCGAAGTTGCCTTCGTCGGTGAAGAACTTCACGGCGAAACCTCGTACGTCGCGCACGGTATCGCCCGACCCGCGCGGGCCTTGCACCGTGGAAAATCGAACGAAGACCGGGGTTTTCTTACCCGGGTCCTGTAAGAAACCGGCCTTGGTCAATACAGAATGGTTTTCATAGGTCTGGAAAAAACCATGAGCGCCAGTGCCCCGGGCATGGACGATGCGCTCCGGGATGCGTTCATGGTCAAAGTGCGTGATCTTTTCACGCATGATGAAGTCTTCCAGCAACGACGGCCCGCGGGCGCCGACCTTCAATGTGTTCTGGTTATCCGAAACCTTTACGCCCTGATTAGTGCGCAGGGCTTGCTCCGTGGCGTCGGAGCGGAATTTTTCCAGGCTGTCGAGTTTGGCGTTGGTGTTGCCGCGGTCCAGGGTGTCGGTCCCGGCCAGCGCGCTTTTGGGGGAGGCAGGCTTTTTGGTACTCATCAGTCGTAAACTCCTCGTTGCGTTCTCGTCCTGACCGGACTTGTGAGCAAGGTTCCAGGCACGGCACCTGGCAGTTTTCGAGTTGCTTAATTAGTGACTGGCGAGGATTTCAGCCGTTCCTTTTTTATGACCTTTGATCGCGTTATTGCCAAATGGAAGGTTGAATGCGGAATAAATGCTAATAACCTCTATACGGACAGGCTAAAATGCGCGCCCGGCTAACCGCTGATCCTTTTCTAACGCGCCCCACAAGGTTCGCTACGTGATCGAGTTTCAAAACGTCCACAAAACCTACCGCGTCGCCGGTAAGGATATCCCCGCCCTGCACCCGACCAGTCTGACGATTGAGAACGGTCAGGTCTTCGGCCTGATCGGTCATTCCGGTGCGGGAAAAAGTACCCTGCTGCGTCTGATCAATCGCCTGGAGAACTCCAGTGGCGGCAAGATCATCGTCGACGGCGAAGAAGTCACGGCGCTCGATGCCAACAGCCTGCGACGCTTCCGTCAGCAGGTCGGGATGATTTTCCAGCACTTCAACCTGCTGGCGTCCAAAACCGTTGCCGACAACGTCGCGTTGCCGTTGACCCTCGCCGGCGAGCTCTCGCGCGGCGAGATCGACCAGCGTGTCGCCGAGTTGCTGGCGCGGGTTGGCTTGTCCGACCACGCCAAAAAATACCCGGCGCAGTTGTCGGGTGGCCAGAAGCAGCGTGTAGGTATCGCCCGCGCCCTGGCGACCAAGCCAAAAATTTTGCTGTGCGATGAAGCCACCAGTGCACTGGACCCGCAGACCACGGCGTCGGTCCTGCAATTGCTGGCTGAGATCAACCGCGAGCTAAAACTGACCATCGTCCTGATCACCCACGAGATGGATGTGATCCGTCGCGTGTGCGACCAGGTTGCCGTGATGGACGCTGGCGTGATCGTCGAACAAGGCTCGGTGGCCGAGGTGTTCCTGCACCCGAAGCACCCGACCACCAAGCGTTTTGTGCAGGAAGACGAGCAGATCGACGAAAGCGAACAGCGCGACGATTTCGCTCATGTGCCGGGCCGCATCGTGCGTCTGACCTTCCAGGGCGAAGCGACCTACGCGCCATTGCTGGGAACCGTCGCTCGGGAAACGGGCGTGGACTACAGCATCTTGGCCGGTCGTATCGACCGCATCAAAGACATTCCCTACGGGCAATTGACACTGGCGGTCACCGGCGGCGACATGGAGGCGGCATTTGCCCGCTTCACCGCGGCTGATGTCCACATGGAGGTGCTGCGTTGATGGACGCTCTGACAACGTTCTTCGCCAATATCGATTGGTTTGAAATCTGGCTGGCCACTGGCGACACCCTGCTGATGCTCGGCGGTTCGCTGTTGTTCACCGTGCTGCTGGGCTTGCCGCTGGGCGTGCTGCTGTTTCTCTGCAGCCCGCGTCAGTTGCTGGAAGCCAAAGGTGTGTACGCGATGTTGTCGCTGGTGGTGAACATTCTGCGTTCGCTGCCCTTCATCATTTTGCTGATCGTGATGATTCCGTTCACCGTGTTGATCACCGGCACTTCGCTGGGTGTGGCCGGTGCAATTCCACCGCTGGTGGTGGGCGCTACGCCGTTCTTCGCGCGACTGGTTGAAACCGCCTTGCGTGAAGTGGATCGCGGCATCATCGAAGCGACCCAGTCCATGGGTGCGTCGACGCGTCAGATCATCACCAATGCCTTGCTGCCGGAAGCCCGTCCGGGCATCTTCGCGGCGATTACGGTGACAGCGATTACACTGGTGTCCTACACGGCGATGGCCGGTGTGGTGGGCGCGGGTGGTCTGGGTGACCTGGCGATCCGTTTCGGTTACCAGCGTTTCCAGACCGATGTAATGGTCGTCACGGTGGTACTGCTGCTGGTACTGGTTCAAGTGTTGCAAACGGTTGGCGATAAGTTGGTCGTACACTTCTCGCGTAAATAAGCTTATTTAATGCATGAGCCGGCCATTCGCTGGCAGGCGCCGTCAACAGGCGCCGCAAGCGAGTGCCCACAAGGAGTTAGCTGAATGAAAAAACTACTCGTCACGTTCGCTGCCGTTGCAGCCTTTTCCGCCCACGCCGACACCCTGACCGTCGCGGCCACCCCGGTCCCGCACGCAGAAATCCTCGAATTCGTGAAACCGGCGCTGGCCAAAGAAGGCGTGGACCTGAAAGTCAAAGTCTTCACCGACTACATCCAGCCGAACGTGCAAGTGGCCGAAAAACGCCTGGACGCCAACTTCTTCCAGCACCAGCCATACCTCGATGAGTTCAACAAGGCCAAGGGCACCAATCTGGTTTCCGTGGTCGGTGTGCACCTGGAACCGTTGGGCGCTTACTCCAGCAAGTACAAAGCGCTGACCGAATTGCCGGGCGGCGCCAACGTGGTGATCCCGAACGACGCCACCAACGGCGGCCGCGCGCTGTTGCTGCTGGCAAAGGCTGGCCTGATCAAGTTGAAGGATTCGAACAACATCCTTTCGACCGTCAAGGACATTACCGAGAACACCAAGGACCTGAAAATCCGCGAACTGGAAGCCGCGACCATCCCGCGCGTGCTGACCCAGGTCGACCTGGCACTGATCAACACCAACTATGCGCTGGAAGCCAAGCTTGATCCGGCCAAGGATGCTCTGGTCATCGAAGGCAGCGACTCGCCTTACGTGAACATCCTCGTTGCCCGCCCGGACGACAAGGACAGCGAAGACATGAAGAAACTGGTTGCCGCGCTGCACAGCCCGGAAGTGAAAGCCTTCATTCTTCAGAAGTACAAAGGTGCGGTGGTGCCTGCGTTCTGATTTGAAGCGGTAACGAAAAATGGGGCGCATTGAATGCGCCCCATTTTTTATGCCTGAAATACGGACCACTGTGGGAGCGGGCTTGCTCGCGAAAGCGGTGTATCAGTCACAAGATAGGCTGACTGACACACCGCTTTCGCGAGCAAGCCCGCTCCCACAGTGGTTATGTGTTGTCCAAACTATTTGCGGTTTAGCATCACCGGCAACTGCGCCACTAACTTTGCGTTGTTCAACGGTGCCCGAATGAACCCGCGCTGCGTCCCGTCCGGCCCGATCACCGCCAGGTTGCCGCTGTGATCAACCGTGTAATTCGGCTTGCTGGTGTTCGCAGGAATGAACGGAATGCTCACCGCATTCGCCAGCTTCTGAATGTCTTCCACCGACGCCGCCGTCAGCCCCTGGAACTGCGGATCGAAGTAACCCAGGTATTGCTTGAGCTGCTTGGGTGTATCGCGGTTCGGATCGACACTCACCAGGATGATCTGCAATTTATCCACAGCCTCCGGAGGCAGTTCGCTCTTGATCTGGCGCAGTTGGGCGAGGGTGGTCGGGCAGATGTCCGGGCAGAAGGTGTAGCCGAAGAACAGCAGACTCCACTTGTCTTTCAGCGCGTTGATCGCCACCGGTTTGCCGTCCTGATCGGTCATCGTCACGTCCGGCAGGTTACGGCTTTGCGGCAACAGAATGATGCCGGCGTCGATCAGTGCCGTTGGGTCCCCCTGGCCTTTGCCGGACAGCACTTTGTTGATGGTCAGGCCCAGAACCAGCGCGATCAGGGCGACGAGGATGAAGACGGTTTTCTGAGTTCGAGTCATAGGTTCAACAGTAAGTAGTGGTCTACGAGCAGCGCGATAAACAGCAGGAACAAGTAATAGATAGAGTACTTGAACGTGTTGATCGCCGCGTGCGGCCGAGTGCCACGGTACAGCACGACCGCCCATTGCAGAAACCTCGCACCCAGTCCCAGCGCACAAATCAGGTAGAGCACACCGCTCATGTGAATCACGTACGGCATCAGGCTGACGGCCAGCAGCGCGAAGGTATAAAGCAGGATATGAATTTTGGTGTAGTGCTCGCCGTGGGTCACCGGCAGCATCGGAATGTCGGCCTTGGCGTATTCCTCTTTGCGATGGATTGCCAGCGCCCAGAAATGCGGCGGGGTCCAGGCGAAGATGATCAGCACCAGCAGCAGTGGCTCGGCACTGACATGACCGGTGGCGGCGGTCCAGCCGAGTAGCGGCGGGGCGGCACCGGCCAAGCCGCCGATGACGATGTTCTGCGGTGTCGCGCGTTTCAGGAAACCGGTGTAGACCACGGCGTAACCGAGCAGGGAAGCCAGTGTCAGCCAAGCCGTCAGTGGATTGGTGAACGCCAGCAACAACGCCTGACCCAGCACCGCCAGCACCAATGCGAACGTCAGCGCAGCCGTCGGTGAAACCCGGCCTTCGGCCAAGGGACGCTTATGGGTGCGAGCCATCACCGCATCGATCCGCCGGTCCACCACATGGTTGACCGCCGCCGCCCCGCCGGCACACAAGGCGATCCCCAGATTGCCGAACACCAGCACTGTCCACGGCACCCCGGCGCGGGTCGCGAGAAACATGCCGACCAGCGAGGTGATGAGCATCAGCACCACCACTTTCGGCTTGGTCAGCTCCAGGTAGTCACGCCAGATTGCCTGACTGTGACGTGCGCCGATCAGAGTCGCCATGGCATCTCTCCTTTTATTGTTATGGGCCCGGCTGAATGTTTGCGCGGGCTGAAGCGCCAGCGTGTCTGTTGTTTGACCCGAACCAGACTGGTTCGCGCGTGGTAATTGACCAGTACCATCGTCAGCAGCAGCGCTGCACCGCCGGCGTTATGCGCGACGGCCACCGGTAGCGGCAGGTGAAACAGCACGTTGCTGATGCCGAGGGTGATTTGTGCGGCGAGGGCAATCAGCACCAGACCGGCGAGTCGCGTCATGCCGACGACTTTCAGTTGCCACGCCAGTCCGAGCAGCACCAGTGTGACCAGCAATGCGCCGATGCGATGAGTGACGTGAATGGCGGTGCGGGCATCGCTGTCGAGTTGCCCGCCCAGGTAATTGGGGCCGATGTGTTGCGTCAGGTGAAAGCCGTTGGCGAAGTCCGCCGGTGGCAGCCATTGCCCGTGACAGGTTGGAAAATCGATGCAGGCTACAGCGGCGTAGTTGGAGCTGACCCAGCCACCGAGGGCGATTTGCAGGATCACCAGCAGCAATCCGACCGTCGCCCAGTACTGCAAACGCCGGGGCACCGTCAGCGCCGGCAGCACGCCGGACAGGCGCAAGGTCAGCAGAAACAACAGGCTCAGCGTGGCAAAACCACCGAGCAAATGCCCGGTCACCACTTGCGGCCAGAGTTTGAGCGTCACCGTCCACATGCCGAACGCCGCTTGGGCAATCACCACCGCCAGCAGGAACAACGGCAACTTCACCGGTTGTCCCGGATGACGACGATGCACCCAGGCGCGTCCGGCCAGCACCGAAATCAACAACCCCAGCGTGCCGGCGAAGTAGCGGTGGACCATTTCGTTCCAGCCCTTGTGCGCTTCGACGGGCGCATCGGGAAAATGCAGTTCGGCATGGGCCAGTTGGGTTTCGCTTTTCGGCACGCTGATAAAACCGTAGCACCCCGGCCAGTCCGGGCAGCCGAGGCCGGCGTGGGTCAGGCGAGTGTAGGCGCCGAGCAACACCACAATCAGTGCCAGCAGGGTGGCAAACAGCGCGAGGCGAAATCCAGGTTTGGCCATGACGATGCCCTTATCCGATGTTCGACAGTTTCAGCAGGTGGCGTAGATCGTTGAGCAGATCCTTACCCTTCACCGTCGGGTCGTAGCGCAGCACCAGATTGCCGTGCGGGTCGATGATCCACAGCTGCGGCACAGCCTTGTCACCGGCAGTTTTATGGAAGTCGGTCAGGTTCAGTGGATAGCGCTGCAATTGAGGATACTCGCGCAGGAGCTTGGCGTCGTAATCACTGCTCAGCGGTTTTGCCGCGGCGAGGGCGTGAGTGGCGCGACCGGCATCGCGGCCGAGGCCGATCTGGACTTGCCGCGCCAAGTAGACCAATTGTTGGCAGTCGACGGAGCACTCCTTGGGCGCCGTGACCAGCAATTGCCAGCGATCCTCCTGCGCCTGCACGCCGAGGTCGGAGCGGGTCTGGCCGGTGCCGATCAACTCGCCGTGATAGCTGCGACCTTCCGGCACCCAGAACTGCAATTTGTACATGCCGGTGGCGAGGATCATCGGACCGATCACCCCAAGCAGGATCAGCAGCAACTGCAAGCGACCCTTGCGCCGGTTCGCCGACGTTTTTGCCTCAGACATGCTGGGTGGATTCATGGCCGCTCCCATGGTGTTTCTCCTTTGCGTTGTGCCAGCCGAGGTAGAGATAGAGGCCGAACAGGACGATCGACAGGGCGAACCACTGCACGGCATAAGCAATGTGTTTTTCCGGCCCCATGGCCACCACCGGCCAATCGGCCTGGTAGGAGGCGGGGCCGGTTTCTGTGCGTAATTCGTAGGCAAAACCTTCGCGGTCCAGGGTCGACCAGAGCTTCGAAGGCTCGACGGCGGTGACTAATCGAGGCCAGGACGTGGTGCTCGGATCGGCCTGTAATTGAAAGGTCGCGCCGGGCGAAACATAGACCCAGGCATCAAGGCTCAATGCCTGAGTCGGCGTGGTGAATTGCGGCGGGGTGCGCCGGTCCGGCCACGGCAGCCAGCCGCGATTGACCAGCAGCCATAGGCCGGTGGCCTGATCCTGAAACGGTTGCAGCAGCTCGACGCCAACCTTGCCGTCGCGCTGACGGTTGTCCAGCAACAGGCTGTGCGCCGCATCGAACTGACCGTGCAGGCGAACCCGGCGAAAGGCCGGATCCTCAGTGTGTTGCAGTTCGGTGCTGGCCATCGGTGCGGCGGTACGGCGCTCGGCGTAGGTGTGCAGCAGCGCGCTTTTCTCCGCCCCCCGGTTCAGTTGCCAGAACCCGAGCGACACCAGCAGCGGCAGCAGGATGGCGACCACCAGCGTCGGCACGATGCCCGGCCGAAAGCGCTTCATGGCATCGCCAGAAAGTCGGTAGTCGCGATAGCTATACTCAAGTGCATCGCCATTCCCCCGGAGTTCCACCATGCTCAAAACAGCTATCGTCCTGATGCTGATTGCCACGGTTGTCAGCCTGTTCAGCGGCCTGTTTTTTCTGGTCAAGGACGACAGCAGCTCGAACCGCCTCGTCATTGCCTTGAGTGTTCGTGTTGCCCTGGCCGCCATCACCGTCGGCTTGATCGCCTGGGGTTTTTTCAGCGGCCAGTTGGTTTCTCACGCGCCTTGGTAAGGCCTCACAGCACGTAGACGAAAACGAACAGCCCGATCCACACCACGTCCACGAAGTGCCAATACCAACTCGCCGCCTCGAAACCGAACTGATGGTCGTTGTCGAAGTGCCCGCGCATGACCCGCATCAGCATCACGAACAGAATGATGGTGCCCATGGTCACGTGGGCGCCGTGGAACCCGGTGAGCATGAAGAACGTCGCGCCGTAGATGCCCGAACCCAGGGTCAGGCCCAGTTCGTGGTAGGCGTGCAGGTACTCTTCGGCCTGGAAGCCGAGGAAGGCACAACCCAGTAACACGGTGATCGCCAGCCAGATTTTCAGCGCGCCGCGATGGCCCTTTTTCAAGGCGTGGTGGGCGATGGTGATGGTGACGCTGGAGCTCACCAGTAACACGGTGTTAAGCAACGGCAGGCCCCACGGGCTGATGACTTCCTTGGGCGGCGGAAACAGTTTCGAGTCGGGGTTGTTCAGCAAAGGCCAGGTGAACTGGAAGTTCGGCCAGAGCATATGAGCCAGGCCTTTTGCACCTTCACCGCCGAGCGCCGGACCGGAGACCTGCCGCACATAAAACAGGGCACCGAAGAAGGCGATGAAGAACATCACTTCCGAGAAAATGAACCAGCTCATGCCCCAGCGGAACGAGCGATCCATCTGTGCGCTGTACAAGCCCCCGCGACTTTCCTTGATCACCGTGCCGAACCAGCCGAACAGCATGTACGCCACCAGCAGGCCGCCGACGAAAAAGATCAGCGGGCCGTGGGATTCCGGCCGCGCTGCTTTCAGATCGTTGAACCAGGTGGCCAGGCCGAACACGGTGGTGAACATCCCGACTGTCGCGATGATCGGCCATTTGCTCTGGGCCGGAACGTAATAGTGTTCATGAGTTGCCATTTATTGTTCTCCTTATCGGGCACGCTCAGCCGCCAGTATTTACAGCCACCGGTGGATGTCGGGCGGTGATATCGAACAGCGTGTAGGACAGCGTCAGGTGCTTCACATCCTTGGGTATGTCACGGTCAACGATGAAACGTACCGGCATCTCGATCCGTTGACCGGGCTGCAGCACTTGCTGGGTAAAGCAGAAACATTCGGTCTTGTGGAAATACGCCGCCGCGTTGCTCGGCGCGATGCTCGGCACCGCTTGCGCGCTCATCGGTCGGTCGGTCGGGTTATGGGCGATGAAGATCATCTCGTTTACCGCGCCGGGATTGGCCGTCAGCTCATCGCTCTTGGGGTAAAAGTCCCAGGACATGTCGGCGGAGTTGGTCGACAGAAACTGCACCCGCACCTGCCGTGACGTGTCGACGGTTTGCTCGCCTTCATACTGTCCGGCGGTTTTGCCGTTGATACCGAACGCCTTGCACATCACGTCGTAGATCGGCACCAGGGCAAACCCGAAGACGAACATCGCCACCACCACCAGCAACAGGCGGGTGACGAGCTTCTTCGTCGAAATCGAGTCAGCCATGATTCGAACCCTCAACACCGAACCCTGTGGGAGCGGGCTTGCTCGCGAAGCAGGCGCCGTGGTCCGTCAGAAAAACCGCGTTATCGTTCTTCGCGAGCAAGCCCGCTCCCACAGGACCGAGGCGTTTCATTTCACTTCCGGCGGCGTGGTGAAGGTGTGATACGGCGCCGGTGACGGGATGCTCCACTCCAGGCCTTCCGCCCCATCCCACGGTTTGGCCGGTGCTGGCGGGCCGCCGCGGATGGTTTTGATCACGATGAACAGGAAGAAGATCTGCGTGGCGCCGAACATGAACGCGCCGATCGACGACACCATGTTGAAGTCGGCAAATTGCAGGTTGTAGTCCGGAATCCGCCGCGGCATACCCGCCAGCCCGACGAAGTGCATCGGGAAGAACGCCATGTTCATGCCGATGAACGAGAGCCAGAAGTGCAGCTTGCCGAGGGTTTCGTCGTACATGTGGCCGGTCCATTTCGGCATCCAGTAGTAGGCCGAGGCGAAGATCCCGAAGATCGCCCCCGGCACCAGCACGTAGTGGAAATGCGCGACCACGAAGTAGGTGTCCTGGTACTGGAAGTCCGCCGGGGCGATGGCCAGCATCAACCCGGAGAATCCGCCGATGGAGAACAGGATCACGAACGCCACGGCAAATAGCATCGGCGTCTCGAAGGTCAGCGAGCCTTGCCACATGGTGCTCGCCCAGTTGAACACTTTCACCCCGGTCGGCACCGCAATCAGCAACGTCGCGTACATGAAGAACAGCTCGCCCACCAGCGGAATGCCGACCACAAACATGTGGTGCGCCCAGACGATGAACGACAGGAACGCGATACTCGCCGTGGCATAAACCATCGAGGTGTAGCCGAACAGTGGTTTGCGCGAAAAGGCCGGAATGATCGAGCTGACGGCACCGAAGGCCGGCAGGATCATGATGTACACCTCGGGGTGCCCGAAGAACCAGAACACATGCTGGAACAACACCGGATCACCGCCACCGGCGGCACTGAAAAAGCTGGTGCCGAAGTGGATGTCCATCAGCATCATCGTCACGCAACCGGCCAGCACCGGCATCACTGCGATGAGCAGGAACGCGGTGATCAGCCAGGTCCAGACGAACAGCGGCATTTTCATCAACGTCATGCCGGGGGCGCGCAGATTGAGGATGGTGGCGATCACGTTGATCGCGCCCATGATCGAACTGATCCCCATCAAGTGGATGGCGAAGATGAAGAACGTCACGCTTTCCGGCGCATAGGTCGTCGACAGCGGCGCGTAGAACGTCCACCCGAAGTTCGGCCCGCCACCGGGGGTGAACAGGGTCGACACCAGCAAAATGAACGCCGCCGGCAGTAGCCAGAAGCTGAAGTTGTTCATTCGCGGCAGGGCCATGTCCGGCGCGCCGATCATCAACGGGATCATCCAGTTGGCAAGGCCGACGAACGCTGGCATCACCGCACCGAACACCATCACCAGACCGTGCATGGTGGTCATCTGGTTGAAGAATTCCGGCTGGACGATCTGCAGCCCCGGTTGGAACAGTTCGGCGCGAATCACCATCGCGAACGTACCGCCCAAGAGGAACATGGAGAACGCAAACCACAGGTACAGCGTGCCGATATCTTTGTGGTTGGTGGTCAGCACCCAGCGCATCAGGCCTTTGGCAGGGCCGTGGGCGTGTTCGGTGTGGGTATGAACAGGGTCATCGATGACAGCAGTCATGTCCTGTCTCCTGCAAACAGATGGGCTGGGCGGGCCGGGGCGCATTGCCCCGACCGGTTCCTGGTGTACGCAATAGACCGGGTCATTTGCTTTCCGCCTGTTTCAGCTCCAGCACTTCTTTAGGAGTGACCATGTCGCCCTTGTTGTTGCCCCAGGCGTTACGTTCGTAGGTCACGACCGCTGCGATATCGACTTCCGAGAGCTGCTTGCCGAACGCCGCCATCGAGGTGCCGGGCTTGCCGTGGAAGACAATGCCCAGGTGATCCTTAATTGGACCGGTGGCGATTTTCGAGCCCTTGAGCGCCGGGAACATCGGCGGCAGGCCCTGGCCTTCTGCCTGGTGACAGGCCACGCAAGTGGTGTGATAGACCTTGTCGCCGCGCTCCTTGAGCTCGTCGAGGGTCCATTCCTTGCTGGTCAGCTCTTTGAGCTGCATGGCCTCGGCCTTGCGCTCGCCCAGCCATTTTTCGTAATCGGCCTTTTCCTTGACCTCGACCACGATCGGCATGAAGCCGTGGTCCTTGCCGCACAATTCAGCGCACTGGCCACGGTAGAGGCCGGGCTTGTCGATACGGGTCCAGGCTTCATTGACGAACCCCGGAATCGCATCGCGCTTGACCGCGAAGGCCGGCACCCACCACGAGTGGATAACGTCGGCGGAGGTCACCAGGAAACGCACCTTGGCGCCGATCGGCAGCACCAAAGGCTTGTCGACCTCAAGCAAGTAGTGCTCGCCCTTGGTTTCCTTGTTGTGGATTTGATCGGCGGGGGTGGCCAGGTTGCTGAAGAACTCGACGTCCTGGCCCAGGTATTTGTAGTGCCACTTCCATTGGTAGCCGGTGACCTGGATATCGATATCCGGCTCACTGGCGTCGTACATCTTGATCAGGGTCGCCGTCGCCGGTACCGCCATCGCCACCAGAATGATGAAGGGCACGACGGTCCAGAGGATTTCGACGGTGGTGCTTTCATGAAATTTTGCCGCCACCTGCCCGGTCGAGCGGCGGTGCAGAATCATCGACCAGAACATGGCGCCAAAGACGATGATGCCGATCACTACACAGATCCAGAAAATGGTCATGTGCAGGTCAAACACAGCGTGACTGATTTCAGTCGCTCCCGGCGCCATATTCACAGTCCAGGCCGCTTGGGCCTGACTGAAAATCGACCACAACAGGAGGCCCATCCAGACATGTGGATGTCGCATCATTGCGGGTTCCCCTTATCGTTCTTTTTATCCCGCCGGCTTTCACCTGCGGCAAGGGAGCGGCTGCATCAGACTACGAACTTGAATCGCCGGGCCTTGCTGCATTTGCAGTCGGGCGTCATCAGCTAACTCCATTCCAACCCGAGTATAGACAGCGACTGCTACCTCGCAATGTGAGGGCGTAAATCATCTGCAACAGTTGGCACTTGCGTTCAAGGTCCCGAATGGAGAAGGATGCAGACGAGTGGTGGCAAATGGATATAACCCTGCCATCTCAAGGATGAAACAATTATGACAAATGCGTCTTAGCCTTTTTCATATGCCAGCTAAGTTATGTCTTCCCTATTTCACTGCCTTGTTCCCTGGAGTTTTCATGAACACCGCCGCATTGCGCGAGCAGATCCAAAAAGCCCAACAACACGAGGCCGAGACCGGCCTTTTGACGCGTCAGCTTGAAAGCAAACTGCCTCAGCTGCATCCGTCGATCCAATTGCCGGAGGCGGATGCCAACGGCGTGCTGACGCGTTTTGTCGCCGCCTACATCGAAGAAGTTCCTGATCTGCTGGATGCAGCCAATGAAGTCGCCAGGGAAGCGGGTATCGAGTCACAGATCAAACCGGTGCTGAAAATTGCCGAACAGTACTTCCTCCAGCCGCCGACGATCATGGCGGGTCACATCGGGCTCGACAGCCTATTGGACGAAGCCTATCTGGCGCATCGGTTTGTCGAAGAGGTCAACGACCTGTACATCAAGCACTTGGGCCAGCCACTGATCCCATTGGACATGACTGTCGCCAACCTGATTGCTCACCAACTGATCGGTGAGGAATTTGCCAACCAACTGGATGAGGCGGTGCATCACGCCGTGGACGAGATGCTCGACGACGAAAGCTTTGCGCTGGAGTCGGTGGAAGCCTACCGCGAGAAGCTCAGCAGCCCGGATACCGGCGCTGCGTGGAAGCGCTGGCCGTGCATGTCGCGCCGTTTGGGCGTAGGGCTGGAGCTGGATCAGCCCGCCGCATAATCCAACTGAAGAAACCGAACCCCTGTGGGAGCGGGCTTGCTCGCGAATGCGGTCCATCATCAATATTGATGTCGACTGACACACCGCTTTCGCGAGCAAGCCCGCTTCCACATTAGGCCGTAGAACCCACTCCGGACGTAGTCCGCAACCGCCCTTCAAGCCTGCGCTTCAACCCCCGTGCTTCAATCAACAGCGTCGAACCCTTGGCCGCATTGGCTCGACCCCATTCTTCAAGTAACTCCAGACACGAGTGATCGATGTAGCTCAGGTTATTGAGCGGCACGTGCACGGTCGCACCGGCGGGAATGGTCCCCAGCACCTGAGTCAACGCCGGCACCTTGAGAAAGGTCGCTGCCCCAATCAATCGCAACTCCATTTCGCCGTCCTTGG
Organism: Pseudomonas sp. LBUM1670; assembly: GCF_059695695.1. Taxonomy (NCBI): domain Bacteria; kingdom Pseudomonadati; phylum Pseudomonadota; class Gammaproteobacteria; order Pseudomonadales; family Pseudomonadaceae; genus Pseudomonas; species Pseudomonas sp. LBUM1670. Next base: position 113,820 of record NZ_CP166783.1, read on the forward strand.
GCAGATCGATCAGGCTGATCTTCAACCGCGAGGCTTTCCACGCAAGCTTGGCCAAGGTCAGACCGAAGCCGATCAACACGCCCGTCAGCAAGTCGGTAAAGATGATCGCCAACGCCGTTGCGGCGTAGGTGAACATCGGCATCCGGCCGTATCGGCCCAGACCGCGAAAGGCTTTCAGATCCACCAATTTGAAACCGGTGTAAACCAGCACACCCGCCAGGCTCGCCACGGGAATGCTTTGCAGCACGCTCGACAACAGCAAAACGAACGCCAGCAGCCACAGGCCATGGAATATTGTCGACATTCGTGTGGTGGCGCCGGCCTGCACGTTGGCCGAGCTGCGCACGATCACGCCGGTCATCGGTAGCGCACCGAGCAGGCCGCAGAGCATGTTGCCGACACCCTGAGCCGACAGTTCCCGATCGAAGTCCGAGCGTTGACCGTTGTGCATGCGGTCCACCGCAGCGGCCGACAGCAGGGTTTCGGCACTGGCGATGAAGGCGACAGCGAAGGCGGCGATCAGTAAGGTCGGGTCAGCGAGATTGAGCAAATCCGTCGGTTTCAGCCAGTCGATGGCTTCCACCAGGTTGGCCGGGACTTCCACGCGTTTAACCTGCAAGGCGAGCATCAGGCTGGCGACAGTCGCCAGACCTACGCCCAGTAACGCTCCTGGAACAAAGCGCAGGGAATGTGGGCGGAGTTTTTCCCACAGGTACATCACCGCTATCGTTGCGAGCCCGAGCAGACCGGCCTGCCAACCAAAAGAAGGCAAGGCTTGCGCCACGGCAGCCGGAAAGGCCGCCAGGTTATCCAACCCCGACGGTTTGGGTACGGCGTCGAGCATCACATGCACCTGTGACAACACGATCAGTACGCCAATCCCGGCGAGCATGCCGTAAACCACCGCCGGCGCTGTTACCCGAAACCAGCAGCCCAGCTTCAAACGTCCGGCGACCAATTGCAGAAAACCCGCCAGCAGCAGAATCGGCCCGAGCATGGCGATGCCGTGCTGGCGCACCAGTTCGAACACCAGAACGGCCAAACCCGCGGCCGGACCGCTGACTTGCAGTGGAGAACCCGCGAGCCAGCCCACGACCAGACCACCGATGATCCCGGTGATCAGGCCTTTGGCAGGTGGTAATCCCGAAGCAATGGCGATGCCCATGCACAAGGGCAGGGCGACCAGAAACACGACCACTGAAGCCAGTAACTCCCGTGGCAGAACAGCTTTGAGTTGCGCAGCACGCATGGTGTTTCTCCCGAAGTTTTCTTCAGGCATGGCAAGGCCGGACCGCTGAGACAGCGGCCGGCGTTAAACCACACAGATTTTTAGGAAGATCTAGAAGCGCGCTTTGGGCGTCGCCACCGGAATCGGATGGCTGCCATCGAGGGGCAGGAAACAAGCCTGATCCGCGTCGTAAGCTTTGATTTCGCTGGTTTTGATGTCGTAGACCCAGCCATGGATGAACAGATGACCGTTCGCCATGCGCGAGGCTACCGAGGGATGAGTACGCAAGTGCTGCAATTGGGCGATGACATTCTCTTCGGTGAGGATGTGCATGCTCTCGTTTTCGTCGGTGCAGTTGCAGTTGTCCTGCACCATGGTTTTCGCGACTTCCGCATGCCGCAGCCAGGCTTTGACCGTGGGCATCTTTTCGAGGCTGGCGGGATTGAGCACCGCCCGCATCGCGCCACAATCGGAGTGGCCGCAGATGATGATGTGTTGCACGCCGAGCGCCAGCACCGCGTACTCGATGGCAGTGGAAACGCCACCGTTCATCTGACCGTAAGGCGGTACGACGTTGCCAACGTTGCGGGTCACGAAAAGATCGCCAGGCGAACTGTGGGTGATCAGTTCGGGCACGATGCGCGAGTCGGCGCAGGTAATGAACATCGCCCGTGGCTGTTGGGCCGTGGCGAGTTTTTTGAAGAGTTCTTCCTGCTGCGGAAAGATCTCATGATGAAAATGCAAAAAGCCGTCAACAATATGTTTCAACGCTGCATCGGCGGTTTCCACCTCGGGTTGGGCTGGAGCCGACGCAGCCAACGGCTGTTTATCCTTGTCACTCATGAATTCATCCTCATTGGCGGAGTCAGGGAATTTTCCCGTTTTGTCCGGTGTGAAGCCAGTGGCTGTTTAAAAAACGTCCAGGCGAAAAATCTCGGCCCGTCAGTCACTCGATGAACAAGGTAGCTGCCGAAACTTAACTCAAACTGAATCAACCGCTCTAGAACGTGTGTTCAAGGTCACAAAAATTGTGACCGGCCTAAATATACCGCACGTTTCCTACTTCTCAACATAGGCCCATTGTCCTCAAATCAACGACATCTGGCGACCCGGAGGACAGAAGGCGTCGCAGTCCAGATTGAAACCTTCCCGGCGATTGAGCCCCAGGCGTTTGATGGTTTTGGCAAACCGTTGCGCCAGCAGGTCGGCAAATGGACCTTCGCCACGCATCCGGCTGCCAAACCGACTGTCGTAGAGCTCACCGCCGCGGCTCTGGCGGATCAGGCTCAACACATGAGCGGCACGTTGCGGATAGTGGGCCGCCAGCCACTCCTCGAACAACGGCGCCACTTCCAGTGGCAAGCGCAGCATCATGTAGGCCGCACTTTGCGCGCCGGCCGCTTGCGCCTCGGTCAGCAGGCTTTCGAGCTCGCTATCGTTGATCATCGGAATCATCGGCGAACACAGCACACCCACCGGAATCCCGGCTTCACGCATCACACGGATCGCCCGTAGACGGGCCTTGGGCGCTGCGGCACGCGGTTCGAGGATGCGTTTGAGTTCATCGTCCAGGGTGGTGAGGCTGATCATCACCGCCACCAGCCGTTGTTCCGCGAGTTCGGCCAACAGGTCCAGGTCACGCAGAATCAGCGAGCCCTTGGTGATGATCGTCACCGGATGACGATAACGCAGCAGCACTTCCAGGGTTTTGCGGGTGATCTTGTGTTCGCGTTCGATGGGCTGGTACGGATCGGTGTTGGAGCCCAGGTTGATCGGTGCGCATTGATAGCCGCGTTTGGACAGCTGTTCCTCCAGCACGTCGGCGGCATTGGTCTTGGCAATCAGTTTTGTTTCGAAATCCAGCCCGGGTGACATGTCCCAATAAGCGTGGCTGGGCCGTGCATAGCAATAGATGCAGCCGTGCTCGCAGCCGCGGTAGGGATTGATCGAACGATCGAAGGGCAGGTCCGGCGAGTTGTTGCGGGTGATGATGGTTTTCGCGGTCTCGATGCGCACCTCGGTGCCCTGGGTCATCGGCGCTTCCTGATACCAGCCATCGTCCTCCGCCACCGAGCGGTTCGGGGCGAAGCGGTTGTGCGGGTTGGTGGCGGTGCCGCGGCCGCGGGGTGGCAAGGGAGTGCTCATCGATCAATACTCGTGGCTGTATGTTCATACAGTATCGGAGGTCGGGCGAACCGGCCAGTGCCGTTCGGCGCTCTGGTGGGGGATGCCTGCTTTTTTGACGATGGATTAATCGGAACGTGCAACTTTGCGCAATGCCGGGAAACATATAACGGTTAGCCTGAAAGTAAATCATGTAAGTACTATTCGCGGCACACGAAGTCTTCGTGAATTACTCATTAAAAGGAATTAATAAATGTCGTTCTTTAATCAGCGCGGTATCTTTCTACAATTGTTGGCTCCCAGTATTACCAACCCGCGAGAGGCGCAAGTTTCCATGCAACTTGCTCGCAAAGAGGCGGGTTGGGACCCCGTAAACCAAGAGCCGACGGAGGCACTTGTGGACTCCGTCTACGTGACCGCGATCTCGGATGATGGAGGCCGTTCCTTCAGCATCAAAGCAGTCAATAGCGATGTGGACGGTGACGGCGATATCGATAATGATGACAAGGAAAAGCTGCTGGCTTTGGCAAAAGCTTATTCCAGTATCGTCAATCCGTAAGTCTGTTTGTCAACTAAGCCTGTGTGGATATTCATGCAGGTTTAGTTGTGAGTGGTGAGCCGAATCAGCCGTCGTAGATATTGTTGAATAGCACAAATTCAAAGGGCGCTGATTCACGATTCTTTGACAGAGGGCTCACGGAGCTTTGACTGTTCAACGCTCAATCTGGCGTCGTCACCCCCGCCTCTCAATACGGTCGCCGAGCATGTTCCCACGCCTTATCCCTGCGATGTGTCTGTCGCTGGTTGCGCTGTTCAACCTGACGTTCGCTCACGCTGACGAGACGGTCGTGCCTCGTCCTGCGCAGTGGGCTCAACCGGTCGAGGTTCAGTACAACCTTTTCCAGATGTCCCCGACCCTCTACCGCAGCGCATTACCCGACCGCGGAGCCGTCCCCCTGCTGGCACAACTCAAGGTCGCAACGGTGATCAGCTTCCTGCCCGAGTCCGATTCAAGCTGGCTGGCCACACCCGGTATCGAACAGGTTCAACTGCCCTACCGCACCAATCACGTGGATGATGCGCAAGTTCTCACGGCCCTTCGTGCCATTCAGAGCGCCGAAGCCAAAGGCCCGGTGCTGATGCACTGCAAACACGGCTCGGACCGCACCGGCCTGATGGCCGCCATGTACCGGGTAGTCGTGCAGGGATGGAGCAAGGAAGACGCCCTGAGCGAGATGACTCAAGGTGGCTTTGGTGACAGCACCCACTTCAGGGACGGTGTTCGTTACATGATGCAGGCCGATGCCGACAAACTGCGCACTGCGCTGGTCAACGGGGAGTGCAGCACGAGCCCTTTCGCCGCGTGCTCGATGAAAAGCTGGTTCAAATCAGCCCATGTCGAGTAACAGCACCTTCCACAGCATTGCGCTGCGGAAGGTGATTGCTGCACTTAGTGTTCGTCAGGCTTTTTCTTCAGCTTCGGGTTCGGGAAAAACTGTACGGCCTGAACCTTGGCGTCCGGCACCTTCAGCGCAGAGGTATTGACCCGCGTACCCAATTCCTTGGGTACGGACAGGCCTTGTTCATTCAACGTGTCCGAATACCCGCAGGCCACGCACTCGCGGTGCGGGACGTCGTCTTCGTTCCACATCATCAACTTGTCCGGCTCGCTGCACGCCGGGCAGACCGCCCCGGCGATGAAGCGTTTTTTCGTCTTCACAGGCCCCTCACTCATGCTGCTGCGTCCTCACTCAAGCCGCTGTGGCGCAAGAGTGCGTCAATCGACGGGGCACGGCCACGGAAGTCGACGAACAGCACCATCGGCTCCTGAGAACCGCCGCGCGCCAGGATCGCTTCGCGGAATGCGCGACCGGTTTCGGCATTGAGCACGCCGTCCTCTTCGAACTTCGAAAACGCGTCGGCGGACAGCACTTCTGCCCATTTGTAGCTGTAGTAACCCGCGGCGTAACCACCGGCGAAAATGTGCGCGAAGCTGTTCGGGAAGCGGTTGTAAGCCGGCGGGCGCATGACCGAGACCTCGTCGCGCACGCCTTCGAGCACTTGCAGCACGCTGCGGCCATCGCCGTGGGTGGCATGCAGTTCGAAGTCGAACAACGAGAATTCCAGCTGACGAACCATCATCAGGCCGGACTGGAAGTTCTTCGCCGCGAGCATTTTTTCCAGCAGATCCTGGGGCAGTGGCTCACCGGTTTCGTAATGACCGGAGATCAGCGCCAGACCTTCCGGCTCCCAGCACCAGTTTTCCATGAACTGACTTGGCAGCTCGACCGCATCCCAGGCCACGCCGTTGATGCCGGATACGCCAGCGTGTTCGACGCGGGTCAGCAGGTGATGCAGGCCGTGACCGAATTCGTGGAACAGGGTGGTCACTTCGTCGTGAGTCAGCAGCGCAGGCTTGCCGCTGTCGGCCGGGGTGAAATTGCACACCAGATTGGCCACCGGGTTTTGCAGCGAGCCTTCAGCGGTGCGACGACGGTCGCGGGCGCCGTCCATCCAGGCGCCGCCGCGCTTATTGGCGCGGGCATAAAGGTCGAAGAAGAAGCGGCCGACGTGCTGGCCGTTTTCCCTGATCTCGAACAGGCGAACGTCCGGGTGCCAGGTGTCGAAACCCTTTTGTTCGGCGATCTCGATGCCGTACAGACGTTGAACGATGGCGAACAGACCGCTCAACACTTTATCGATCGGGAAGTAGGCGCGCAGGGCTTCCTGGGCAACGCTGTAACGTTGTTCGCGGAGTTTTTCACCGTAGAAACCGCTGTCCCAGCTTTGCAGGTCCGGGCAGCCTTGTTCGGCGGCGTAGGCCTTGAGCTGTGCCAGATCCTGGGCGGCGAACGGCTTGCTGCGCTTGGCCAGATCGCGCAGGAAACTCAGTACCTGATCGCTGGATTCAGCCATTTTGGTGGCCAGGCTCAGCTCCGAGAAACTGCCGAAGCCGAGCAGCTTGGCGAGCTCCTGACGCAGATCGAGGATGTCTTCCATCACCGGGCCGTTATCGTTCTGACCGGCATTCGGACCTTGGTCCGACGCGCGGGTGCAGTAGGCGGCGTAGACTTCTTCGCGCAAGGCACGATCGTGGGCGTAGGTCATCACCGCGTAGTAGCTCGGGAATTCCAGGGTGATCAGGAAGCCTTCCAGACCCTTGGCCTGCGCGGCGGCGGCCATTTGCGCCTTGGCCGAATCGGTCAGGCCGGCGAGGGTGGCTTCGTCGGTAACGTGCTTGGTCCAGGCTTGAGTGGCGTCGAGCAACTGGTTGGAGAAGCGGCTGCCCAGCTCCGACAATTTGCTCTGCACTTCGGCGTAACGTTTTTGCTCGGCTTCAGACAGGTCGATACCCGACAGACGGAAGTCACGCAGGGCGTGTTCCAGGATAGTTTTCTGCGCCACATCGAAACCGGCAGCTTCCGGGCTATTGGACAGGGCTTCGAAGGCCTCGAACAATTCGCGGTTCTGACCCAGTTCGGTGGAGTAGGCGCTCAAGGCAGGCAAGCAGGACTCGTAGGCTTCGCGCAATTCGGCGCTGTTGCACACGGCATTCAGGTGGCTGACCGGGCTCCAGGCAGCGCCCAGACGATCGTTGAGTTCGTCCATCGCCAGCACCAGGCCGGCCCAGGTCGGTTGTTTGCCCTGGGTTTTGAGGATCTCGATAATCGCGGCGCGGTTGTCAGCCAGGATCTGTTCAATGGCCGGCTGCACGTGTTCGGCACGGATCGCCGAGAACGGCGGCAGGTCGTAGGACTGCAGAAGAGGGTTGTTCACGCTCACGGTTGGCACCTTGGCTGGAAGAAACATGCGGCCATCTTAATTACAATCGACGCTCACCGCAGCTATCGGCAACAGAGAGAAACCCTATCGTGACCCTTCGCAAGTATCAGAACCACACGCCACTGCTGGGCAAAGGCGCTTTTGTCGACAGCTCGGCGGTGGTGATCGGCGACGTCGAAATCGGCGATGACAGCTCCGTCTGGCCGTTGACGGTGATCCGCGGCGACATGCACCGCATCCGTATTGGCGTGCGCACCAGCGTTCAGGATGGTTGTGTGCTGCACATCACCCATGCCGGGCCGTTCAACCCCGATGGCTTTCCGTTACTGATCGGCGACGATGTGACCATCGCGCATAAAGTCATGCTTCATGGGTGCAGCGTGGGCAGCCGGGTGCTGATCGGCATGGGCAGCATCGTCATGGACGGCGCGGTGGTCGAAGACGATGTGATCATCGGCGCCGGCAGCCTGGTGCCGCCAGGCAAACGCCTGGCAAGCGGCTTTCTGTATGTCGGCAGCCCGGTGAAACAGATCCGCCCGCTGACTGACAAGGAACAAGCCTTTTTCACCTACAGTGCGGCGAATTACGTGAAGCTCAAGGATCTGCATCTGGCTGAAGGCTACGACCAGCTCTAAGCCTTTGGTAACGGAAAGCGTCGCACTTGCTCAGGAATTTTCATGCATTACCAGACTGTTTTGTTCGACCTAGATGGCACCCTGACCGACCCGCGCGAGGGCATCACCCGCTCGATCCAGTTCGCCCTGAGCAAACTGGGGATCGATGAACCCGACCTGACCAAACTCGAACACTTTATCGGCCCGCCGTTGTTGCAGGCGTTCATGCAGTTTTACGACTTCGACGAACCCAAAGCCTGGGAGGCGGTGAACTTCTATCGCGAGCGCTTCAAGGTCACCGGCCTGTATGAAAACCGCGTGTTCGATGGCGTTACACCGCTGCTGGAAACCCTCGGCGGGCAAGGGCGTCAGCTATACATCGCGACCTCCAAGCCGTGGATCTTCGCCCGGGAAATCGCCCGGCACTTCGACTTTGCCAAACACTTCAACGTCATTTACGGCAGCGAACTGGATGGCACACGGACCAACAAGGTCGAGCTGATTGCCCACCTGATGGCCGAAGAAAACCTGGACCCGGCCAACACCCTGATGATTGGCGACCGCAAACACGACCTGATCGGCGCGCGCAGTAACGGACTGGATGCGGCGGCGGTGGGTTATGGTTTTGGCAGCCGGGAAGAGCTGAGCGCAGAAGCGCCGACGTATCACTTTGAAACGCTGGATGAGATGCATCAGGCGTTTTTGCAGCGCTAGTTGAATCGCCTTCGCGAGCAAGCCCGCTCCCACAGGGATTTCTGTATACCGCAAATCCAATGTGGGAGCGGGCTTGCCCGCGAAGAGGCCCGTTCAATCGCCGATAATTTTCGATTCCGCCAACGCTTTCAAAGCCGCTTTTCGCTCACCCACCGGTAACGCGCCAAGCTTTTCTACCGCCGCATAAAACGCCACCCAATCCCCGCCCTCCTGTCTGAACAACGCCGCAAACGCTGGCACCCATTGGTCATACAACCCAAACGGCAACAACCGGGCATTGTTCATCGGGGCGTTGATCCAGGTGTCATAGCGTTTGTCTCCGGCCCATTGGCTGTCGCGTAACTGTCGGTATTCAACTCGTAGCCGCTCGAACTCAGCGGCTTTGCGTTGCCTCATCTGCCCGGTTGGTAGCGGCTGAACGTAAAGCCGTTCAAGCCGCGTGCGGGTGTCCAAAACCAACTGAATAAACTGATCCCGCCGCTGCGCCTGAGCGCCATTGTCCGGCGCCAATCCGCGATGCGCACGCCACTGCCGAGTGCCTTCCTGCTCCACGAATGTGGCAAAAGACTCGTTGAATTCGGTGTCGTCCTTCACATAAATGCGCTGGTGCGCCAGCTCATGGAAGATCAAGGTGGCCAACCGCTCATCTCCCCAACCTATCATCGAACTGATGATCGGATCGTTGAACCAGCCGAGCGTCGAATAAGCCTCGACACCGCCGATCGACACGTCCATACCTTGCAATCGCAGCAATGCTGCTTCGCCACGGGCCGCGCTCTGGCTGTAATAGCCGCGGTAGGCCACGCAACCGGCGACGGGGAAACAATGGTTTTGCGGCGTGAGGGAAAATTCCGGCGTGGCGAACACGTTCCAGACTACGAACGGTCGGCCAATGTCAGCGTACAGACGGTAGCTCTGGTTATCCGGCAGATGCAGCTCCTGGCTGGCGAAGGTTCGCGCCTGCTGTGACTTGGCCAGATGCGCACGCAGCTTCTGATCGCGAGCAGGATCGGCAATCACGTCGGAAACCGGTTCCCGAGCCCGCAGCAATTGCAGCTGACCACTGGCCAATTGGCCGTAATAGCTGACGCTGGCGCAACCATGGAGCAACAAAAACAACACACCCGGAAACAAAACGCGCAAAACGCGATCAAGTAATCCAAGGCTTGGAAGCGGCCTGATCAAAATAAAATCATCCCTGGAGAGTCTGCCCGCAAGACTATCCCGCCTGACTGGAGCTCCGCTATGCGCAAGATGATGCTGACGGGAGGCCTGTTGATGCTGACAGGCTGTGCAGGATTCGGATTACCCCACCACGACCCGTCTCAAGCGTGGATCGATCTCGATTCGCAGCAGGAAGACACCGCGCTGCAAGCGCTGGAAGTCGATGACAAGGCCTCCACCGACAAGCGCTATTTCGAGGTTCAGCCCGGTAGCCATGAGTTGACGGTGCGTTATCAGTTCCCGGTCGAGCCGAGCAACATCGGGCCCGCCGCCGCGCCGCTGTGGCGTGATTGCCAACTGAATGTGAAATTCAACAGCTTCAACGCGGGTGAGAAATATCAGCTGCAAGCAGGGAATATCGGTTTTCGGCCGTGGGCCAAGCTCTATGATCAACAGCGAAAAGTGATAGGCCGGGGCACACCGGCAGGCTGCCAACGCACCTGATCGGCGTTATGCTGAATGACCCAATCCTCGGGACATTCATCATGCGCAGGTTGTTGCTATTGCTCGCGGCAGGCGCGTTCGCCGGTTGCCAAAGCCCGTTACCGGCGGTCAATCCACAGATGGCCTGGGTCGAATTTTCGACGCCATTCCCCAACGATAAGTTGCTGATGGCGGAACGACTGGACAACCAGCGATTGCGCGATGGGCGTTTTTTCCAGGTGACGCCCGGCAGTCATGAGCTGATCGTTCGATTCGACTTTGAAGTGCCCGGCGGCGGGGGCTTGGGTGTAATGAACGGTCCCTCGGAACGGTTGTGCTACCTGACCATCAACTACGATCATTTCGAAGCAGGCCAGCGTTATGTGCTGGAAGGCCGTTCGATAGCGTTCACTCCCGGCGCTCGGTTGTACAACGCCAAACGGGAAATCGTCGCTGAAGACCGAGAGTCCTATTGCCTCATGTGAGGCGGATCAGCGGTCGTTCTTCTGGTAGATGATTTTTTTTGTGCCGTTTTCGCACGAGCCCACGACCATGTTCTGATCATGTACTTCGTCGTTGGTGACGATTTCCAGGGTGTAGGACGAGACGTTATTGGCCTGAATCTTGGCTTCGATCTCGGCCTTGAGTTCTTCACAGGATTTCGGTGCCGCGAGGGCCGATGTGGCCAGCGCGCAACAGATAACCGCAAAGGCAAACCGTTTCATGGTTGAAGCTCCGTCGAGGCAGCACGCATGTTGATGCGTTTACGCTGCTGTCATTTATTCGACCACAGTTTCGCCAGTCGGGTTTTGTTTGCGCACAAAAAAGATCGCAGCCTGCGGCAGCTCCTACAGCGGTTGAGTCAATCTGTAGGAGCTGCCGAAGGCTGCGATCTTTTGTTTTCAACACAAATCTAGCTGACCAGTGTGGCATCCAGACTGATCTTCGCATTCAGCACTTTCGACACCGGGCAGCCTTCTTTGGCTTTGTTGCTCAGCTCCTCGAACTGCGCCTGAGTCGCCCCAGGGATTTTTGCCTTGAGGATCAATTTCACCGCAGTGATCGCGAACCCGCCGTCCACCTGGTCCAGTGTGACCTCGGCATTGGTATCGATGCTGTCAGCCTTGAGACCGGCGTCCCCGAGAATCATTGAGAACGCCATGGAGAAACAGCCCGCGTGGGCCGCGCCGATCAGCTCTTCCGGATTGGTACCTTTACCGCCTTCGAAACGGGCCTTGAAACCGTAGGGCGCTTCTCTGAGAACACCGGTTTCCGTGGAAATCGAGCCGATGCCGGTCTTCAGATCACCTTCCCAATGCGCCGATGCTTTCTTGGTAATAGCCATGTCTGCCTCCTCAGGATCCGGCGCGAAGTGTCGCGCCTTCGTGGTTTTCGGTTGCTAGGGTTCTGAGGATAGACGGAGGTGCAAAGTTCACCTGATCTGATTTAGTCCTACCGTTTTCGTAGGTTTTTTTGCCCTCGCTATTGAAACTCGGGTATATGCCCTCATTGCATGAAACACGCTTATGGATTCGGCAGGTTTTCGTTTACAAGAAAAAACCTGCGCCCTCAATTGGAGAAGCAGGTTTATGAAACGACTGTCCGATATCAAGTTCTCGACCCTTGATCTGGTGCCCGTGCGCGAGAACGGCAGCGCAGCCCAGTCGCTGCGTAACTCTCTGGACCTGGCGCAACACGTCGAAAAATTCGGCTACAACCGTTTCTGGGTCGCCGAGCACCACAACATGGACGGCATCGCCAGTTCGGCGACCTCGGTGTTGCTTGGCTATCTGGCCGGCGGCACGTCCACCATTCGGGTCGGATCGGGTGGCGTGATGTTGCCCAACCACGCGCCGTTGGTGATCGCCGAGCAGTTCGGCACCCTCGAAAGCCTTTACCCGGGCCGGATCGATCTGGGCCTTGGACGCGCCCCCGGTTCTGATCAGATGACCGCCCGCGCCCTGCGCCGTGAGCGCTCCGGCAGCGCCGACGATTTCCCTGAAGATGTGGCGGAGCTGGTGCGCTACCTCGGCCCACGCACGCCGGACCAACGGATCATCGCGATGCCGGGCACCGGCACCAATGTTCCGGTCTGGTTGCTGGGTTCGAGCCTGTTCAGTGCGCAACTGGCGGGTGAGCGCGGTTTGCCCTACGCCTTCGCTTCCCATTTCGCACCGCGTTTTATGCATGAGGCGATTCGCGTCTATCGCAATCACTTCAAGCCTTCAGCGGTATTGGATAAGCCTTACGTGATGCTTGGCGTTCCGCTGGTAGCGGCTGACACCGACGAGCAGGCCGAATATCTGGCAACGTCGGTTTATCAGCGCATCCTCGCGTTGATGCGTGGCCAAAGCCTGGTGCAACGTCCGCCGGTGAAAACAATGGATGGCCTGTGGCTGCCCCATGAGAAAGACGCGGTCCATGATTTCCTGGGGTTGGCGATGGTCGGCAGCCCGCAGAAAATCCGCGCCAAGCTGGAGGTGTTGATCGAGCAGACCCAGGCAGACGAACTGATTTTTACCTGCGACCTGTATGAACATGCCGATCGCGTGCACTCCTATGAGCTGCTGGCGCAGGTCATGAAAGGCTGACGCTGAGTTACACCGCATTTCTGTAGGAGCGAGCTTGCTCGCGAAAAACTCAAGGCCGCCACGGGGCATTTGTTTTTACGCGTTTTCGTTCACGACCATCGTCGGAACGCCGCCCGGAGCAAGCTCGCTCCTACAATTATTTGCGCGCACAAAAAAGCCGACGCCATGCGTCGGCTTTTTGATTTGCGCAGGACCCCGCCTACTTCGTGTAGACGATTACCTTGGTGCCCTTTTCACAGGTGCCGACGACTTTCCCGCCAGCAGCAGCGCCTTTATCCACGATCTCCAGCGAATAACCAGCAACGCCCTTGGCATCGAGTTTCGCTGCGATTTCGGCTTTCAGTTCTTCACACGACTTGCCGTCAGCAAACGCTGTGCCCGCAAGGCTCAACAAACCTACCGCCAACATAAACTTCTTCATCGGTCGCATTCCCTGGTCGGATCAAAGGGAGCATCCAGCCATCCGCCGGATGCACTCATGTAGCGCTTTGCCATTCCCTATGGCACTCGGCCAGCGCGCAAGTTCAGAAGACTAGCTCAAACTCAGCTGCTGGCAATCCGGAACCCGACTTTGAGCGTCACCTGGAAGTGTGCAGCCTTGCCATCCTTTATGTGCCCGCGGGTTTCGGTCACTTCGAACCATTCCATGTACTTGATGCTCTTGTTGGCTTCGGCCAGCGCGTTGTTGATGGCGTCTTCAATGCTGCTGGTGGATGAGCCGACAAGCTCGACTTTCTTATAAGTGTGATGGTCAGTCATGGGCGTTCTCCTCGGGGTGTGAAATACAGCCTAGCAGTGATTTTTCGTCTTACTTCTGTCGGCCTGTCCGACGCAGAAGTTCAGATTTACTGCACTTTCTCGAACCCCTGAAGTCCCAACCAACACACGCCACTCATCACCAGTGCAGGAGAGCCACCATGGCCAACACCTCTTTACGTAAAGCCTCATTGCAAAGCATGGAAGCCGAGATCGAGAGTCTGCTGAAGTCTTTGGAAAACCTGAAGGACGACACTTCGGACGAGTCGCGTAAAACCCTCAAGGCCTTGAAAATCAACGCCGAGAGCGCGCTGAAACATTCGCGTCATCTGCTCAGCGATGCGTACGAAGAAGTCAAAGTCAAAACCCGTGAAACCGGGATTGCCACTCGGGACTACGCCCAGGAACACCCTTGGACTACAGCCGGTGTTGCTGTCGGGGCGCTGGGTCTGCTTGCGGCTTACCTGCTGTTCAAACGCGGTGACTAATCCGTCTGGCGCAGCTCGTTTTTGAGCCACTGCGCCAGTTGCCGAGCGCGCCCGTCCGCGGCGCGCTTGGGGAGCCACAATGCCAGTTGCGCCGGGGTTTCACTGAAGCCCCACGGTGCGACCAGGCGACCGGCTTTCAAGTCCTCGGCCACCAGCGGTTCAGGGGCAATCGCCACACCCAGCCCGGCCACCGCTGCTTCCAGCAAATAATACAAATGCTCGAAACCCTGCCCGTACTTCAACGCATTGGCGTCGAGGCCGCTTTGCTGCGCCCAGCTTGGCCAGGCCTGCGGACGTGAGGTAGTGTGCAACAACGGCTCGTTCAACAGGGCATTTTCCCGAGCTGTTTTGAGCCGTTCGTAACCGGTGAAGCGGGGGCTCATGACCGGACCGATGCGTTCGCTGGCCAATTCGTAGACCTGCATGTCCGCTGGCCATGGCGGCTCGGCAAACACCAGTAACGCGTCCAGCCCCGGACGACGAGGATCGAGATCGCCTTCTCCGGCCGACAGGTGCAGGCGCAGGTCCGGCAAGTCCGCATTCAACCGGCCCAGACGTGGAATGAACCAGCGCGCCAGCAGACTCCCCGAGCAACCGAGCACGAACGGTGCGTCGGCAGTGCTTTGTGTCAATTCGGCACAGACTGTGCGCAATCGTTCGAACGCTTCACCGCTGGCGTCGCGTAATCGCACGCCGGCATCTGTGAGTTTAAGGCCGCGTCCATCCTTGATGAACAGACTCACGCCGAGATGTTCTTCGAGCACTTTCAGTTGCCGGCTGACCGCGCCATGAGTGACGTGCAGCTGTTCGGCGGCCTGACTGACGCTATTCAAGCGGGCAGTGGCTTCGAAGGCACGAAGGGCATTCAGCGGAGGAAGGTCATGACTCATGGGATCTGTGAGTTTTCCTGACAGGTTGCGGCGATCTTATCGGTTTTCAGCTCAAGGCGTCAGGGGTAGAGTTAAGCCCATTGTCATTTCACGCATACACCGGAGCGACCCATGACCCAGACTAATCTGCGCAACGGCCCCGACGCCAACGGCCTGTTTGGCGCGTTCGGTGGCCGTTACGTCGCCGAAACCCTGATGCCGTTGATCCTCGATCTGGCCCGTGAATACGAAACGGCCAAGGAAGATCCGGCGTTCAAAGAAGAATTGGCCTACTTCCAGCGCGACTACGTCGGACGTCCGAGCCCGCTGTATTACGCCGAACGTCTGACCGAGTTCTGCGGCGGCGCGAAGATTTATCTGAAGCGTGAAGAGCTGAACCACACCGGCGCGCACAAGATCAACAACTGCATTGGCCAGATCCTGCTGGCTCGGCGCATGGGCAAGAAACGCATCATCGCCGAGACCGGCGCCGGCATGCACGGCGTGGCGACCGCCACCGTCGCCGCGCGTTTTGGCCTCGACTGCGTGATCTACATGGGCACCACCGACATCGAGCGTCAGCAAGCCAACGTATTCCGCATGAAGCTGCTGGGCGCCGAAGTGATCCCGGTGGTCGCCGGCACCGGCACCTTGAAAGATGCGATGAACGAAGCCCTGCGTGACTGGGTGACCAACGTCGACAGCACTTTCTACTTGATCGGCACCGTGGCCGGCCCGCACCCTTATCCGGCGATGGTTCGCGACTTCCAGGCCGTCATCGGCAAGGAAACCCGCGACCAGTTGCAAGCCCAGGAAGGCCGTCTGCCCGACAGCCTGGTGGCGTGCATCGGTGGCGGTTCCAACGCCATGGGCCTGTTCCATCCGTTCCTTGACGACAAAAGCGTCGAGATCATCGGTGTTGAAGCAGCCGGTCACGGCATCGAAACCGGCAAGCACGCCGCCAGCCTGAACGGCGGCGTACCGGGTGTGTTGCACGGTAACCGGACCTTCCTGCTGCAGGACGACGACGGCCAGATCATCGACGCTCACTCGATCTCCGCCGGTCTCGATTATCCTGGCATCGGCCCGGAACACGCCTGGTTGCATGACATCGGTCGCGTTCAATACACCTCGGTGACCGACGACGAAGCCCTCGACGCATTCCATAAATGCTGCCGTCTGGAAGGGATTATTCCTGCATTGGAAAGCGCCCACGCCCTGGCCGAAGTGTTCAAACGCGCACCGAGCCTGCCGAAAGATCACCTGATGGTGGTCAACCTGTCCGGCCGTGGCGACAAAGACATGCAAACCGTGATGCACCACATGGAACAATCCCAGCAGGAGAAACACTGATGAGCCGCCTGCAAACGCGTTTTGCCGAACTCAAGGAACAAAACCGCGCCGCCCTGGTGACCTTCGTCACCGCCGGCGACCCGAGCTATGACACTTCGCTGGCGATCCTCAAAGGCTTGCCCGGTGCTGGCGCCGACGTGATCGAGCTGGGCATGCCCTTCACCGATCCAATGGCCGACGGCCCGGCGATCCAGCTGGCCAACATCCGCGCACTGGGTGCCAAACAGAACCTGACGAAAACCCTGCAAATGGTTCGTGAGTTCCGCGAAGGCAATAGCGAAACGCCGCTGGTGCTGATGGGTTACTTCAACCCGATCCACATGTACGGCGTGCCCCGCTTTATCGCCGACGCCAAAGAGGCCGGCGTGGATGGTCTGATCGTGGTCGACCTGCCGCCCGAGCATAACGGCGAACTGTGCGACCCCGCCCAGGCTGCCGGTCTGGACTTCATCCGTCTGACCACCCCGACAACCGATGATGTGCGCCTGCCGACGGTTCTGAACGGCAGCTCCGGTTTCGTTTACTACGTGTCTGTTGCCGGTGTGACCGGTGCCGGCGCGGCGACGCTGGAGCACGTTGAAGAGGCGGTTGCGCGTCTGCGTCGCCACACCGATCTGCCGATCAGCATCGGTTTCGGTATTCGCACGCCGGAGCAAGCGGCGGCTATCGCGCGTCTGGCCGACGGTGTGGTGGTGGGGTCGGCGTTGATCGATCACATCGCCAACGCCTCGACGCCGGATCAGGCGGTTGATGGCGTATTGAGTCTCTGCGCGGCGCTGGCCGATGGCGTGCGCCAGGCCCGCGTCAGCTGAAGGTAAAGTTCCTGATACAGAGGAATCAGAGCCTCGCGGCAAAGACTAGACAGCAAGACCGAGGGCTCCAGGACTACGTTCTGAAGCCCTTTTTGCTGTAGGTGCCGTGAGGACTTTGACGTGATGAAGTTGTAGGAGCGAGCTCGCTCGCGATGGACTCGAGATCGCCGCGTTTAGCCGGGAAGCACGCGTTATCGTTAAGGACCATCGCTGGCAAGCCAGCTCCTACAGGGGGCTGCATTCACTACGGCAATTCCAACCCGCCCGCCGCTTTATGCAATTTGCGCAAATGCTCGCCAATCTGCTTCAGGTTGGCTTCATTGGCGGCCATCTCCGCTGCACGGCTCGGCTCGAGCAACGCTCTCACTTCCTTGTCCAGATCACCGGTCAATGCCTGAAGCTGCTTCTGCCGCAGGCTGCTTTCCGATTCCAGGCGTTGCCATTCGCTGGGTTGCGGCAATCCATAACCGCCGGTGCCGAGCAGCTCTGCCGGCCGGCTGAGGAAGCCGCTGTTGGCGAGAATCTGCTGCAACGTCGCGTTGGCCTTGTCCATGCCGCCGTTCTTCAATTCCCGAGCGCCGAGATAGCGTTGCTTCACTTCGTCTTGCGCCAGCACCAGTTGTTGTCGGAAAGCTGCCTGCTCCAGTAGCAGCAAAGCCGCGCTGGTGCGTAAGTCAGCCTGATCAATCCATTTGCGACGTTCTTCAGCCTTCAATGCCAGCCAGTCTTCGACCTTGTCCTGTTTGATCGGCAAGTGCTTCTTCAGCACTTCGAACATCGCTTGATAGCGATCGCGGAAGGAGTCGAAGCGGTAGCCCAGGCGCAGTGCTTCGCGAGGATCATCCAGCACGCTGGTATCCGCCAGTCCGCGTCCCTTGAGTACTTCCAGCAAGCCGTTGGGCATGATGTTGTCCAGCCCGACCAGTTTCGCGTTGTTGGTGCCGCTGCGTAGCAACTTCAAACCTTCCACTGCGCAGTTGTTGGACAGGAAGAAGTAATTGCCGTCGTAGCTCCAGTGCATCTCGGCGGCGTGTTCCACCACGTCTTCAATCTCGTTGCGCGACAAATTCAGCGGCACCGAGGCGAGGCTGCGCAGTTCGGTCTTGGTGTACTCGTCGATCACTTGGGCCAGTGGCAGGACGAACAGGCGCGACGGGTATTTGCCGACCAGTCCATCCCAGCTCGACAGCTGTACGTCACCGACGAAGGCGCGATAAGACAACACCAGGTGTTGATCCAGATCCAGCCGGCAATCCGGCCCGCGTGGTCGGCCGGGAGCACAAATCACCAGGCGCAACATGCTGTGGCCCCAGCGGCTGACCCAGTTCTGGTTGGCTTCGGCCAGCAGATAATCCACGGCATACACCCGTTCCGGATCGACCTGACCCAAGGGCTGTTTGGCGAAGTCATTGCCGGCGTTGAGGAAGGCGAAGGATTTGCCGCAGGTGTCTTTGGCGGCGGGTGCCCAGCCGAAATGTTCTTTGTAGTAGCGGTACAGCGCAGGGCGGCGACAGGCGTAGCTCGGGTCGAGGAGGAAATACTCCATGTTGACCGCGACGAACTCTTTGGGACTGCTCGTTTCGTAGATGTCCGGGCTGCGCGCGATCTGTCGGTTGTGCTGTTCGCGTTCGCCGCGACGGCCGACGTATTGCGGCCAGCCAGCGAGGTCGAGCAGGCGCGGGTCATCACTGAGGGTAAAGCGTCGGGAGGATTGGCCACGGCATTCATCCGGAATGCCGATTAGCCCTGAACTGTTATTACGCCGGGTGCAGCGCTGGATCAACGCGCGCTCGGTGGCTGCCCAGAGACGCGAGCGGTCATAAATGTGGGTCAGTTCGTGCAGCACCGTGGACAGCATTTCACGGCGGACGGTGCCGTGGGGGCGATAAGTCTTTTTGGTTGCAGCGCTGCCGTCGGTGAGGCTGGCAAGCAGGTTGCGATTGAGATCGAGCTCGGACACCAACGACGCCTGGCCGTAGGCGTTGCTCGGCATGTCATCGGTCCAGCCGACGTCAATGCGCCGGTCGAGTTGCTCGATGAACCGCGGCGGCAACGCCTGCATGGCTTCATCAAGCAGCGCCTGACTGGCTTGCTGTTGCGCGGGACTTAACCCTTCGGTCTTGAGCCGTAATTGCAGGCCGGCCTGGGCCGTATTGCCGAGTAGCAATACGACCCCGGCCAATAGCCAGGCACCTAGCGACCTCACAGTGCGAGGATGGCTTCGGCGAGTACCTGATCACTGGCGTCCCGAGCTTCCGGTACGCGGGTGCGCAATGTGTTGAGGGCGGCTTCCAGGTGCGCACCACGAATCTCGCCATCGCTGGCGACGAAACTGGCTGCATCGTCATGGGCTTCACGAACGATTTTCGAATCACGGATAGACGTGGTGGTGTCGGACGTGAAATTGAGTGTGCGTTGGGTGGCGTTGATGATCATGTTACTGGTGGCAACCAGGGTGTGCGCCTGGGCCAGATCGGCCAATAACATAAGGCCAAGGGTGGCGACAATCAGTGGGCTACGCATGGAACGACTCCGGACGAACGAGGATAACTATTGGACGAGAATAGCCTGCGCCAGTTCAAGATCGCTTGCATGAAGTTTTGGTTGGGCCCGACGCAGGTAAACCAGCGCGGATTCCAGCTGTGCTCCGCGCAATTGTCCGTCGCTGGCAATGAATGACGCGGCGTCATCCCGGGCGGCCAGCAGCAGCTTACGGTCGAAGGGGGCGGAGGTCACCATGCTTGTGGCGTAGCCAGTGGCCACGAGACCCTGTGTCGTCAGGTCAAAGGCATGGGCCGAGCCAGCCCAGCAGGCCGCCATGAAAACCGGTGTAATTAATAAATGTGCAGGAAAACGCATGGGACTCGACAGTTGAAGGCGAGTCCCAAGGCTAGCGCAACGCCCGGTCTAGAGCCAGCGCGAAACATTGGGACACGTTTGGCGTGTCCCAGAAGGAGATGACGTTTTAGATCGTCAGAATAGCTTGAGCCAGTTGAGCGTCCGTTGCGTTCAACCCTGGCACCTGATGACGAATGTGGTCGAGCGCGCTTTCGAGTTTCACGCCACGAATGGCGCCTTCGCTGGCGACGAAGCTGGCGGCGTCGTCACGGGCGGCGCGGACGATTTTGTCATCGCGAAAGGACGACGTGACATCGGAAGTCGCGTCGGACGTTGCCTTGAGTGCACCGACGACGGCATCGGTGGTCACGATGAAGCTGGTGGCGTGGGAATTGGCAGCCACGGCAAGCAGGGCTGCAGCGCTGAGCAGACGAAGACGGGACATGGTGTAACTCCTTTGGGTGAGCCGATTGAGAGGTGGCGCGGTATCTGTTGAGTCAGACGCCAGTCGCGCAGTCATCGCCACGTTCTGACTTGATATTAGGCCTGTAGTTCTTGGTTCGCACAGTCCCGTCCGTTCAAGTGGAGGTCAGCGCCAGAAAGGTTTATCCAGTTCCCTGACACGATCGGCATGACTGATGCCCAGGTCCGAAAGCTGCCTACCGTCGAGTTGCGCCAGTAAACGCCGGGTTCTGGCCCTTTCGAGGCTGTCGGCGAGGCCTCTGAGCAATCTTCGAAGCCAGGTAAACCGAGACTTGAATTGCGGGGTCGTAGCGGCAAGATCCAGTAGGCGATTCATGGTGCAGTCCTTTTGCTGGCAGATCGGGATTTCATGATGATCCCGCCCGACACCCTGTGACAGACACACTCCATTGAAATTGTACTGGTTCAGTTTGGATTATTTATTGACTGTACCTGTTGCCGGTTGTGGCTATTGTTTAGCGAATTTCACCACCCTAAAACGACAAAACCCGTCGTGGTTTCCCACGACGGGTTTTGTTTGTTCAATTCGAGTGCTGGCGGTTGACCCTGCAGGTCAGAGCCAGCGACGCTAACTTAGCGCCAGAACGGCTTGCTCAGCTCTTCGTAGCGTTGTGCTTCGCTAATCCCGGCGTCAGCCAGCAGACGCGAATCCAGACGAGCCAGTTGATGGCGGCTGGAGATGCGGCGCTGCCACAGCATCAGGTTGGCAATAACGCGAAGAGGCATGGAAGCCTGGGTTTTTGCAGCGGTATCTTCGAAGAACAGGTCGGAACTGAGTGTACGTTCCATGGTTGACATCCTTCCGCTTGTGGCGGGATTAGGTAGTGGTTTAACTGATGCCAATGATCCTCTCGTTTGGCCAGTCTCTCTAGATACAGTTCACCTGTATTGTGAGGGACCAGTTAACTGTTAAAGGGTGGTGTACTGGTCTAAATTGAGGCAACTGTACTTGTCTGCACCGATATGATGCATTTATTGGGATTATGGTCGGAAAGGTAGGTAATTACGCTAGGAAATGACCAGTACAGCAGTACAGTTTTAAACACATTTCTGTCTGGCAACAGCGAGCTGACGAAACTGTGTTTGCGTCAGCTGCTATCTGTACCAATTACACCGGCAGCATTCGCCCGGTTTCTTCCAGGTTCATGTGCCAGCTCAGTGCGTCACGCAGGATATGCGGCGTGTGCCCGCCGAGTGCGCAGGCGGCGGTGAAGTAGTCATCCAGGGCTTGGCAATAGTCAGGGTGCACGCAGTTCTCGATGATGACGCGAGCCCGTTCCCGAGGGGCCAAACCACGCAAGTCCGCCAGACCCACCTCGGTCACGAGAATGTCGACATCATGTTCCGTATGATCGACGTGGCTGACCATCGGCACCACGCTGGAAATCGCGCCGCCCTTGGCGATCGACTTGGTCACGAAGATGGCCAGGTGCGCGTTGCGCGCGAAGTCGCCCGAACCGCCGATACCGTTCATCATCCGCGTACCGCAGACGTGGGTGGAGTTGACGTTGCCGTACAGGTCGAATTCCAGCGCGGTGTTGATGCCAATGATGCCGAGCCGGCGCACCACTTCCGGGTGGTTGGAAATTTCCTGCGGTCGCAGGACCAGCTTGTCCTTGTAGCGCTCCAGGTCGCCGAACACATCGGCGTTGCGACGGCTCGACAAGGTGATCGAACTGCCCGACGCAAAGCTCAGTTTACCGGCGTCGATCAGGTCGAAGGTCGAGTCCTGCAACACTTCGGAGTACATGGTCAGGTCTTCGAACGGCGAGTCGATCAGGCCGCACATCACGGAGTTGGCAATGGTGCCAATGCCGGCCTGCAGTGGGCCGAGCTTGTTGGTCATGCGCCCGGCCGCCACTTCCTGCTTGAAGAAGTGGATCAGGTGGTCGGCAATGGCCTGAGTTTCTACGTCCGGCGGCAACACGGTCGAAGGCGAGTCGGACTGGTTGGTGATCACGATCGCGACGATCTTTTCCGGCGGGATAGGAATGGCAGTGCTGCCAATGCGATCATCGACTTTCACCAGCGGAATCGGCGTACGGGTCGGGCGATACGTCGGGATATAGATGTCATGCAAACCCTCGAGGTTCGGGTTGTGCGCCAGGTTAATCTCGACGATCACGTGTTTGGCGAAAATCGCGAAGCTGGCCGAGTTGCCCACGGAAGTGGTCGGCACGATGTGGCCTTGCTCGGTAATTGCCACGGCCTCGATCACTGCGATGTCCGGCAGTTTCAGCTGCTGGTTACGCAGTTGCTCCACGGTTTCCGAGAGGTGCTGGTCGATGAACATCACTTCGCCAGCGTTGATCGCCTTGCGCAAAGTGCTATCGACCTGGAACGGCATGCGTCGCGAAAGAACGCCGGCTTCGGTGAGCTGTTTGTCGAGGTCGTTGCCCAGGCTCGCGCCGGTCATTAACGTGATTTTCAGCGGGGTGACTTTGGCGCGCTCGGCCAGTGCGTGAGGCACGGCTTTGGCTTCGCCAGCGCGAGTGAAACCACTCATGCCGACGGTCATGCCGTCCTCGATCAGAGCGGCAGCGTCAGCGGCGCTCATCACCTTATCCAACAACGAAGGCAAGCGAATACGATCACGGTACATGGAATGTCATCTCGGGCAACGGAAGCAAGGTGTGCAGTCTAGTGGCTTGAAAAAAATCCGTCCCGCTACCATGGTCGAATGCCGAGCCCTGATTTAGAGCCTTTGGTCGGGTTTCTCGGGGAATAAAAAAACCCCAGCCTACTAAAGGCTGAGGTTTTGGGTATTGCGCTGGAGCAGGTTTTACTCGACGGCTTTGACCATGTCTTCGATGACCTTCTTGGCGTCGCCGAAGACCATCATGGTTTTATCGAGGTAGAACAGTTCGTTGTCCAGGCCGGCATAACCGCTGGCCATCGAACGCTTGTTGACGATGATGGTCTTGGCTTTGAACGCTTCGAGAATCGGCATGCCGGCAATCGGCGATTTCGGGTCGTTCTTCGCGGCCGGGTTGACCACGTCGTTCGCGCCGAGCACCAGCACCACGTCGGCCTGACCGAACTCGGAGTTGATGTCCTCCATCTCGAACACCTGGTCGTAAGGCACTTCGGCCTCGGCCAGCAAGACGTTCATGTGGCCAGGCATCCGACCGGCGACCGGATGGATCGCGTACTTCACGGTCACGCCGCGATGGGTCAGCTTCTCGGTCAGCTCTTTCAGCGCGTGCTGCGCCCGTGCTACCGCCAGGCCGTAGCCCGGAACGATGATTACGGTGTCGGCGTTGGTCAGCAGGAAAGTCGCGTCGTCAGCCGAACCGGATTTCACCGGGCGGGCTTCCTTGGCGCCGGCAGGACCGGCATCGGCCGTATTGCCGAAACCGCCAAGCAGGACGTTGAAGAACGAACGGTTCATCGCCTTGCACATGATGTACGAGAGGATCGCACCGGACGAACCCACCAGCGAGCCCGCGATGATCAGCATCGAGTTGTTCAGCGAGAAGCCGATACCCGCCGCTGCCCAGCCGGAATAGCTGTTGAGCATCGATACCACCACCGGCATGTCCGCGCCGCCGATCGGGATGATGATCAGCACGCCCATCACGAAGGCCAGGGCCAGCATCAACGCGAAAGCGCTGAGGTTGCCGGTCAGCATGAAGGTGACGCCCAGCGCCAGTGTCGCCAGACCCAGCAGCAGGTTCAGCTTGTGTTGGCCGCCAAACTGTACGGGTGCGCCTTGAAACAGACGGAACTTGTACTTGCCCGAGAGCTTGCCAAACGCGATCACCGAACCGGAGAAGGTGATTGCGCCAATGGCAGCACCAAGGAACAGCTCCAGACGGTTGCCCGGCGGGATCGAATCCCCTAGTTGTTTGACGATGCCCAGCGATTGCGGCTCGACCACCGCTGCAATGGCGATGAATACCGCGGCCATCCCGATCATGCTGTGCATGAAGGCGACCAGTTCCGGCATCTTGGTCATTTCTACGCGCTTGGCCATGATCGAACCGGCGGTGCCGCCGACCAGCAGGCCGACAATGACGTAACCGATGCCGGCCGTTGCGAGCTCAGCGCCCAGCTTATAGATGAGGCCCACGGTAGTGAGGATCGCCAGCGCCATGCCGAGCATGCCGTACAGATTGCCGCGCCGCGACGTGGTCGGGTGCGAAAGGCCTTTCAGGGCCTGGATGAAGCAGATGGACGCGATCAAGTAGAGCGTCGTTACAAGGTTCATGCTCATTACTTGGACGCCTCTTCTTTTACCGCTTTCGGGGCTTTTTTCTTGAACATCTCAAGCATCCTGCGGGTGACCAGGAAGCCACCGAAGACGTTCACTGCCGCCAGCGCTACGGCCAGGGTGCCCATGGTCTTGCCCAGAGGTGTGACGGTCAAAGCCGCCGCCAGCATGGCGCCGACGATTACGATCGCCGAGATGGCGTTGGTCACGGCCATCAACGGCGTGTGCAGTGCAGGTGTAACGTTCCAGACCACGTGATAACCGACATAAATCGCCAGCACGAAGATGATCAGGTTGTAGATACCGGGGGAGATAAGCTCTTCCATCGTCTGAATCCCTGCTTAGGCGTTTTTGCGGATGACTTGGCCGTCGCGGCACATCAGGCACGCGGCGACGATGTCGTCTTCGAGGTTCACTTCGAATTGGCCTTCTTTGTTGAAGACCAGCTTCAGGAAGTCCAGCAGGTTGCGCGCGTACAGGGCCGAAGCGTCTGCCGCCACTGCACCGGCCAGGTTGGTCGGGCCGCAAATGGTTACACCATTTTCGACCACCACCTGATCCGCCACGGTCAGCGGGCAGTTGCCGCCCTGAGCCGCTGCGAGGTCGATGACCACGGAACCTGGCTTCATTTGCGCCACGGTTTCCGCGCTCAACAGTGTCGGTGCCTTGCGGCCCGGAATCAGTGCGGTGGTGATGACGATGTCAGCCTGTTTGGCGCGTTCGTGCACGGCCAGGGCCTGGCGCTGCATCCAGCTCGCAGGCATCGGGCGTGCGTAACCGCCAACGCCGACGGCGCATTCACGCTCTTCATCGGTCTCGTAAGGCACGTCGACGAACTTGGCGCCGAGGGATTCGATCTGCTCTTTAACCGCAGGACGCACGTCAGACGCTTCGATCACCGCACCCAGACGTTTCGCCGTAGCGATTGCCTGCAAACCGGCAACACCGGCGCCAAGAATCAGCACGCGCGCCGCTTTCACGGTGCCCGCAGCGGTCATCAGCATCGGCATGAAGCGTGGATAGTGGTGAGCGGCCAGCAACACGGCTTTATAGCCGGCGATGTTGGCTTGCGAAGACAGCACATCCAGGCTCTGAGCGCGGGAGGTGCGCGGCGCGGCTTCCAGCGCAAACGCGGTAATCCCGCACTCGGCCAGCTTGGCGATGATTTCATTGCTGAACGGGTTGAGCATGCCCACCACTACGGTGCCGCTCTTTATCAGAGTGAGTTCGCTGTCGCTGGGGGCGACCACCTTGAGAATCAGCTCGGCACCAAACGCATCGTTGGCGCTGCCAATGGTTGCGCCCGCCGCTTCATAAGCACTGTCGACAACGCTGGCATTAATGCCGGCGCCGCTTTGCACAGTGACCTTATGGCCCTGGCCGATCAGCTTCTTGATGGTTTCCGGGGTTGCAGCAACCCGTGTTTCACCCGTCTGGGTTTCGAGAGGAACACCAATGTGCACGACAAAATCTCCTGCGTGATCTTATTGAGTAAACCCAGGCACTTCGGATGGTGCGGCTGGGGCGGCCGATCAGCACGATCCCGCCAAATCAGAGCGGGGCGCGGCATTTTGCAGGCGAACTTTGTGCCCTTCAAGGGTTTATGACATGTGACGGAAAATTAACTACAAGTCACCCCGTGACCGAATGTCGCACTGAACGGTTCAATCCCTTGCAGGCCGTGCCTTGTAAGGATTTTGGCCAAAATTCAAGAATTTACACATCGGCACGGTGAATGAGGTGGTATTGCTGCTGAATAGCGGCTCAAGGCCACGTCTTCAGGCGCTTGTGGGACGTTTGTACCGCTTTTCGGTACAGTCTGCGATATGCGACAAATACTTATATCTGTAGGGCTTTTAGATTGCTGACTACGGGGTCAATAAAGCGCGTCAAGCCTTTATCCCTCTAGGTTGTAGCTTTGCGCCTGATTCACCAGCCAGTCGCGAAATGCCTTCAAAGACGCGGATTCGACCTTTCGCTCGGGAATCATCAGGTAATACGCCTTGATGCTGGACAGCGCTTGAGCATTAGCAATCACCAGTCGCTTCTCCGCCAGTTCGCGTTGAATCAGAAATGGCGGGATCAAGGCGATCCCCATGTCATGCATCGCCGCTTGGGCAAGCATGGAGAATAGCTCGTAGCGCGGCCCTGTCATGTCGCGCGGGATATTAAGGTTTTGCGAGTTGAACCATTGGCGCCAGGCGTAGGGGCGGGTGGTCTGTTGCAGCAGGGGCAGTTCGGCAATTTCAGCGGGTGTGAGGTTTGTCTTTTTGCCCAGTAGGTTGGGGCTGCACACCGGCATCGGATTCTCGCCCATCAGTCTGTGGGATTCAGTGCCTGACCAGTCCGCATCGCCAAAATAGATCGCCGCATCGAAGTCGGTGTCGGCAAACAGGAACGGGCGGGTGCGGTTGGTGAGATTGACCGTCACCTCCGGATGTTTTTGCTGGAAATCCTTGAGTCGTGGCAGCAGCCATTGGGTGCCGAAGGTCGGCACAACCGCCAGTTCAATCACGTTGGTGCCCTGCTGGCCCATCACTGACAGGGTGTCGCGCTCAACGGCATCGAGTTGGGTGGCGACCCTGCGGCTGTAGGAAAGTCCGGCTTCGGTCAGCTTCACTCCGCGTCGTGAGCGTCGGAACAGTTCCACGCTCAGGAACTCCTCAAGGCTGGCGATCTGTCGGCAAATCGCTCCCTGGGTGAGGGAAAGTTCCTGGGCTGCCTTGGTAAAGCTCTCGTGGCGTGCAGCCGCCTCAAAGCTGATCAGAGCCGTTGTACTGGGAATTTTTCTACGCATGTACATCAACCTCACTAATACATCGCATAAAAGCTGTTTCGCGACGTTACGGAGTGAGAAATTAGCACAACAGTATGCAAAATCCTCGTTTGCCGTGACGCCGAACCGGGCCTAGGATCAGTCCACGTTATTTGACCCGATTCGAGAGGACACACTCATGGGCGGTAAAGCTAGCTTCAACTGGATTGATCCCCTGCTGCTGGATCAACAGCTCACCGAAGAAGAACGCATGATCCGCGACACCGCCGAGCAATTCGCTCAGCAAAAGCTCGCGCCGCGTGTTCTTGAAGCATTCCGTCATGAGAAAACCGATCCGGCAATCTTCCGCGAGATGGGCGAAGTCGGCCTGCTGGGCGCAACCATTCCTGAGCAGTACGGCGGCAGCGGCCTGAGCTACGTCAGCTACGGCTTGATCGCCCGTGAAGTCGAGCGCGTCGACTCGGGTTATCGCTCGATGATGAGCGTGCAGTCCTCTTTGGTGATGGTGCCGATCAATGAATTTGGCACTGAAGCCCAAAAGCAGAAGTACCTGCCAAAACTTGCATCGGGCGAATGGATCGGTTGCTTCGGTCTGACCGAGCCTGACCACGGCTCCGACCCGGGTGCGATGATTACTCGTGCACGCAAAGTGGAAGGCGGCTACAGCCTGACCGGCAGCAAGATGTGGATCACCAACAGCCCGATCGCCGACGTGTTCGTGGTCTGGGGCAAGGACGATGCGGGCGATATCCGTGGCTTCGTTCTGGAGAAAGGCTGGAAAGGCCTGAGCGCTCCGGCGATCCACGGCAAGGTCGGCCTGCGTGCGTCCATCACCGGTGAGATCGTCATGGACAACGTGTTTGTCCCTGAAGAGAACATCTTCCCTGACGTCCGTGGTTTGAAAGGCCCTTTTACTTGCCTCAACTCTGCGCGTTACGGCATTTCCTGGGGCGCTTTGGGTGCTGCGGAGTTTTGCTGGCACACCGCTCGCCAATACACCCTGGATCGTCAGCAGTTCGGTCGCCCGTTGGCCGCTACTCAACTGATCCAGAAGAAACTGGCCGACATGCAGACCGAAATCACCATGGCGCTGCAAGGTTGCCTGCGTCTGGGTCGCATGAAAGATGAAGGCACTGCGGCGGTCGAGATCACTTCGATGATGAAACGCAACTCCTGCGGCAAGTCCCTGGACATTGCTCGTATGGCGCGTGACATGCTGGGCGGTAACGGTATCTCCGATGAATACGGCGTGGCTCGTCACCTGGTTAACCTGGAAGTGGTGAATACCTATGAAGGTACGCATGACGTCCACGCATTGATCCTTGGTCGTGCGCAAACCGGCATCCAGGCGTTCTATTAATAGGAGAACGGCCATGGGCGCGCTTTCGCATCTACGGGTACTGGATTTATCGCGGGTGCTGGCCGGGCCCTGGTCCGGGCAAATACTGGCGGACCTTGGCGCCGAGGTGATCAAGGTCGAGCGTCCGGGCAATGGCGATGACACGCGCGCCTGGGGGCCTCCTTTCCTGAAGGACGCCTATGGCGAGAACACCAGCGAGGCCGCCTATTACTTGTCGGCCAATCGCAACAAGCAATCAGTGACCATCGACTTCACGCGCCCGGAGGGGCAGAAGCTGGTGCGTGAGTTGGCGGCCAAGTCGGACATCCTGATCGAGAACTTCAAGGTCGGCGGTCTGGCGGCTTATGGGCTGGACTATGAGTCGCTCAAGGCCGCCAACCCGAATCTGATCTACTGCTCGATCACGGGCTTTGGCCAGACCGGTCCGTACGCCAAGCGCGCAGGTTATGACTTCATGATCCAGGGCCTGGGCGGCCTGATGAGCCTTACAGGTCGGCCGGAAGGAGATGAGGGCGCGGGGCCGGTGAAAGTCGGCGTGGCGCTGACGGATATTTTGACCGGGCTCTATTCTACTGTGGCGATCCTGGCGGCACTTGCGCATCGGGATCATGACGGTGGCGGTCAACATATCGATATGGCGTTGCTGGATGTTCAGGTGGCTTGCCTGGCCAACCAGGCGATGAACTACCTGACGACGGGCAATGCGCCGAAGCGTCTGGGTAATGCGCATCCGAACATCGTGCCTTATCAGGACTTTCCTACAGCAGATGGCGATTTCATCCTTACCGTGGGTAATGATGGGCAGTTCCGCAAATTTGCGGAAGTGGCCGGGCAGCCGCAGTGGGCGGATGATCCGCGCTTTGCGACCAACAAGTTGCGGGTGGCGAACCGGGCGGTGCTGATTCCGTTGATCCGTCAGGCTACGGTGTTCAAGACCACTACGGAGTGGGTGACGCAACTGGAGCAGGCGGGCGTGCCGTGTGGGCCGATCAATGATCTGGCTCAGGTGTTTGCCGATCCTCAGGTGAAGGCGCGCGGGCTGGCAATCGAGCTGCCTCATGTTCTGGCCGGAATGGTGCCGCAGGTGGCGAGTCCGATTCGTCTGTCCGAGACTCCTGTGGAGTATCGCAATGCGCCTCCTTTGCTGGGTGAGCATACGCTGGAGGTGCTGCAGCGGGTGTTGGGTCTGGATGCGTGTGCGGTGGCGGCTTTTAAGGAGGCCGGGGTGCTTTGAGAATTCCCTCTATATAGAGGGCGTGTTTTCGCTCTTCTATATAGAGAGAAACGGGCTGTTTTCCGGGCTTTTGCAAGTTATTGATAGAAAAGTGTAATTAAGGGTTGACGGAAGATTCTGGAAGTCTATAATTCGCCCCACTTCCGGCGCAGTCGAAACGGAAAACTCCTTGGTAAACAAAGAGTTACGCAGTTTTCGGCAGTGAGTTGCTTCAGATCATCGAAGCCCAGAAGGAGTTGGTAAGGCAGTATGTTTTCGCCTTATTGACGGTTCGATCGTCTCGGTCGAAAGCGGAGAAAAAGAGGTGTTGACAGCAGCGAGTAACGCTGTAGAATTCGCCTCCCGCTAACGAGAGATCGGAAGCGCAAGTGGTTGAAGTTGCAAAGGAAACTTTGAAAACTTCGCAAAATAACCGCTTGACAGATACAGAGGACGCTGTAGAATGCGCGCCTCGGTTGAGACGAAAGATCTTAACCAACCGCTCTTTAACAACTGAATCAAGCAATTCGTGTGGGTGCTTGTGGAGTCAGACTGATAGTCAACAAGATTATCAGCATCACAAGTTACTCCGCGAGAAATCAAAGATGTAACCAACGATTGCTGAGCCAAGTTTAGGGTTTCTTAAAAACCCAAAGATGTTTGAACTGAAGAGTTTGATCATGGCTCAGATTGAACGCTGGCGGCAGGCCTAACACATGCAAGTCGAGCGGTAGAGAGAAGCTTGCTTCTCTTGAGAGCGGCGGACGGGTGAGTAATGCCTAGGAATCTGCCTGGTAGTGGGGGATAACGCTCGGAAACGGACGCTAATACCGCATACGTCCTACGGGAGAAAGCAGGGGACCTTCGGGCCTTGCGCTATCAGATGAGCCTAGGTCGGATTAGCTAGTTGGTGAGGTAATGGCTCACCAAGGCGACGATCCGTAACTGGTCTGAGAGGATGATCAGTCACACTGGAACTGAGACACGGTCCAGACTCCTACGGGAGGCAGCAGTGGGGAATATTGGACAATGGGCGAAAGCCTGATCCAGCCATGCCGCGTGTGTGAAGAAGGTCTTCGGATTGTAAAGCACTTTAAGTTGGGAGGAAGGGCAGTAAATTAATACTTTGCTGTTTTGACGTTACCGACAGAATAAGCACCGGCTAACTCTGTGCCAGCAGCCGCGGTAATACAGAGGGTGCAAGCGTTAATCGGAATTACTGGGCGTAAAGCGCGCGTAGGTGGTTTGTTAAGTTGGATGTGAAAGCCCCGGGCTCAACCTGGGAACTGCATTCAAAACTGACAAGCTAGAGTATGGTA